>CAISKJ010001466.1 GCA_903885885.1 uncultured delta proteobacterium | reverse complement strand
CTCGCCCGGCATGCGGGGCGGCCGCGGAATCGACGGGTTCGCCGCGCCCTGCGGCGGCCGCCGCGAAGGCCGCGGGGGCTCGTTGGGTCGCTTCGAGGGCCGCGGGGGCTCGTTGCCGCCCTGCGGTCGCTGAGGGCCGTTGCCCGGAGGTCGCTTCGAGGGCCTCGGTGCCTCGCTGTCCTGAGGCCGCTGGGGCCCGCCCTGCGGTCGCTTCGAGGGCCTCGGGGGCTCTGCCTCGGGCGGTCGCTTCGAGGGCCTCGGTGCCTCACCCTCGGGCGGTCGCCGCGACGGACGCGGGCCTTGCGGCGGGCGCATCGAGGGCTTCGGCGGCTCGCCGTCGCGCGCGTTGCTCATGCCCGCGCCTCGCGCAGTCGCACGAGCATCGCCTCGATGACGAGCTGAGGATTGAGATTGGAACTGCCGTCCAAAAGAGCTTGCGTCTCGCGCACGATGTCGGCGCGCGCGGCGTTCACCACGGCGTGGCGTGGTTTGTTCGCAGCGGTTTGCACCGCCTCGTTGCGAAAGTGTCGTTGTAGGAGCATGAGCACGGCGTCGAGTTCGTGGCGGTCGGAGCCGCCGACCACCTGGTTGTCATCGTCGCGCTTGAGCTTTTTTAGCTGTTCGCCGATCGAGACGTAAGCCGCGGGAACACCCGCTCGCAGCGCGTCGAGCATCTCGGTGACCATCGCCTCGCGGCTCGCGCGGAGTTCCTTCGGCTTGAACTCCAGAGCGCGTCCCACAGAGCCGTCGC
The DNA here is from genome assembly GCA_903885885.1 of uncultured delta proteobacterium. Taxonomy (GTDB): domain Bacteria; phylum Myxococcota_A; class Polyangia; order Polyangiales; genus CAISKJ01. The sequence continues at coordinate 1,455 of CAISKJ010001466.1, read as the reverse complement.
CGTAGCGCGCGAGGGTGCCGATGTCGGACTCAGCGAAGTCAAATTCCATTGCGCCGTCGCGGTCGGCGGCCTTCTCTGTCGCTCGCAGCGCGAGTCCCTCGTGCATCACGGCGGCGACGTCGTCGGTCGACAGGAACCCGAAGCGCGCGATCTGACAACGCGACCGAATCGTCGGCAGGAGCGACGAGGGCTTCGCCGTGACCAGCACGAAATGGGTGCCCCGCGGCGGCTCCTCAAGGGTCTTGAGGAGCTTGTTCGCGGCCACTGTTTGCAGCCTGTCGGCCTCGCGAAGGATCACCCAGCGCGTTGCCCCCCTCATGGGGGCGAAAGGGCAGACGCGCTTGCAACTCGTCGATCTGCTCGACGGTGATGTTCGGGCGCAGGTCGGCCTCGAGCACATCTTCGAGGCGTCGCGCGCGGTCGCGCTCCGTCTCGCGACGCCTTTCGGATGAGTCTTTGGGACCGTCTTCTATCGGTTCCTTGCGATCGCGCTGAATGACGATCACGTCCGGGTGCACCGCGCGTGCGATCTTCGCGCACGCCTCGCAAACCCCACACGCGTCGCCATCGGCCAGAACGCTCTTGCAGTTGAGCACCTGCGCGAGGGCGTGCGCGAGCCGGTCTTTGCCCACGCCTGCGGGGCCCGCGAAGAGGTACACGCTTGGCACGCGGTCGTGCGCGATCGCGTGACGTAAGAGGGCCACGGTCGCGTCGTGACCACGCACGCTCCGAAAGCCACTTAGACCAGCCATCACCACGGGGTCTGCGGGTACCACGCCCGCGCGCCGCCGCGCAACGGTTCCACCAGCCCCCGCCGTTTCCGGTCGCGCCGTCGCGCCGCGGGCGCCCATGCCGCTCCCGTATCGCGCAGCAGCGGCCACCGCGGCGCCCCGCGGGAGGCCGCCGCGCACGCCCTCGCGTCGTTCGTACGGGCGCGCCTCAGTCGACGTCGAAGGACACGACCCGCGTCGAGTCGAGGCCCACGAGCGACTTCTCGAGCGCGGGGCGAATCTCGCTCGCGGTCGCCACGAGGGTGATCACGAGGTTGTCGGGGTCGATGCGCTTGCGAATCGCCGCGTTGACCTCGTCGAGGGTCACGGCTTCGACGCGCGCGACGTAGTCTTTGAAGTAGCGCGCGGGGAGCTCGAGGAGCCGCACGTCGAGGTCGTGCCAGAGGCGCTTGGACGCGGTGTCGATCTCGAACGCGAAGCTGCGCGAGAGGTACGACTTGGCGAAGGCGAGCTCGCGCGCCGACACCCCCTTCTCGACGAGGCGCTCGACCATCTTGATCTGCAGGGCCACGCACGCGGGCGCGTCGGCCGCGGCGGGGAAGGTCCACATCGACCAGGCGTCGCGCACGCGGTCGCGCGCGAGGCGGCTCGACGCGCCGTACGACCACCCCCGCTTCGAGCGAATCTCACGCATGAGCCGCGCGGTGAAGGTGCCGCCGAAGAT
>CAISKJ010001465.1 GCA_903885885.1 uncultured delta proteobacterium | reverse complement strand
GTCGCGCTCGAAGACGAGCCCGCCGTGGGCCGCGCGCACCTGGCGTTCTACGACCGCGCGTACTTCGCGCAGAAGCGCGGCGGCGAGGTGACGCGCAAGTACCGCAAGCACATGATGGCCGACGCAGCAGAGGCCGCGCCGGGCGAGCGCGCGCGGGTGATCGACGCGGGCGGCGCACCCTTCGGCGTAGAGACTGCGGCGACGCTGGCGAGCGCCGACGGCGTGACCGAGGGCGCGGCGCCGATCGCGTCGGTGTCGTTCGTGAACGAGGTCGCGTTCAGCGCGCGCTGGGACGGGCGCCGCGTGTGGCTCGACTCGGACCGCGACGCGCTCGCCGTGAGGGCCCGCGCGATCGAGGCGCGGTGGCGCGCGCTGTACCCCGAGGCCGCGACGCCTGAGGGCGAAGGCGCGCTGTGGTACCTCACGAAGTATTTCACGCCGCACCCGCCCGGCGAGCCCCACTTCTTCACGAAGCCGAGCGCCTTTGTGGTGACGCCGTCGGGGTGGTCGTCGCTGGTCGAAGGCGTCGCGGGCGCGGGCTACGACGTGCTGCGCGGCGTGGTGCGCACCGACGTGTTTCACGCGACGCCCTCGGTGTTTGCGCTTCATGCGCCCGGCGAGGTGCGCCTCGAGGCGGGGCGCGCCGTGGTGCGCGTGATGCCGACGCCGCGCGCGATGGCGACGCCGCGCTACACGGCGCGCGCCTTCGCCGAGGTGATTCCGCCGTGAGCGCGTGGGCGTGGGACGACGAGGCGGGGCCCGCGCGGCTGCGCGACGAGCTCGCGCTGCGCGGCTACGCCGTGGCGCGCGTCGGCGATGTGGCGCGCGAGGCCGCGACGGCGCCGTGGGCCTTCGCCGAGCGACTGTTTCGTGAGCCGCCGCGCATGGTCGAGCGCCAGCCCATCCGGGCCGTGGAGGGCGGCCGCTCGTTCGCGTCGACGGACGTCTTCACGCCGCTCCACACCGACAGCCAGTTGCACCTCGGCGCGCCTCCCGCGGCGCAGGTGATGGTCTGCGCGCGCCCCGCAGCGCACGGCGGCGACACGCACCTCGTCGACGCGTGGGCGCTGTGCGCGTCGATCGAGCGCGACGACCCGACGCTCTTCGACGCGCTGCTCCGCGTGCCGCGGCGCATGCCCTTCGTGTTCGGCGACGTGTATGGCCCGACGCTCGCGCTGCGCGGCGGCGCGCTCGCGTTCACCCACTCGCCCGTCGATCGGCCTCTCGACCCGGTGTCGGCGCGCCTCGGGCCCTACCTCGCGCGCGCCCCGAGAGTCTCGCTGCGGGTCGAGGCCGGCGAAGCCCTCGTGGTCGACAACCACCGGATGCTCCACGGTCGCAGCGCGTTCCGTGATGCGAGCCGCGAGTTCGTACGACTTCTTGTGTGGCGCGCGGCGCCGTGCGGCGAGCACGCGCGATACCGGGCGCTGTGCGCATCGATCGACGAGGCGGCGCGGCGCGAACTCGCCGACGCGCCGCTGCGCGTGAGGGCGCGCTTCGGCGCGCTGGCGGTCGCCGACGACGAGGCGACGCGGAGGCTGCGGGTCGTCCTCGAAATGCTACGTGGCGTGCCCCCCGGGGTGCTCGCCTCGCGCGCGTCGGTGGCCGAAGAGGAGCTCTACGCGTGGCGCGACGCCGCGCTCGTCGCGGCGCTCGACGCGGTGGGGCGCGTCGATCGCGAGGCCGATGCGACCGCGCTCGACGAGGCCCTCGCGGCGCGGCGCGTGCGGCGCTGAACGCGACGGCTCGCGCCACAGCCCGAGCGGTGATTCTGTCGCCCGAAGGGCGCCGGTCGCGCGGTCGAAAGGCCCTGCCCCGTACGCTCTGGCGGGCATTTTCGGCGAGCGTACGATCCTGCATGGGCGGCGGGGGGATTGGCGTTATCCTGCGCGCCACCGTGCCCACAGGACGCAAGGCGCGTCTTCTCGCACGCTGTCAGGCCACGAAATGAGCGCGAACGAGACCCTTCAGGATCGCCTGATCGAAGCCTCCGAAAACCCCGCTGACGAGTCCCTCTGGGACGCCCTCGAGCAGGTCGCACGCGAGTTGCAAAAGCCCGACGATGTCGAGGCGCTCTACGCCGAGGTGCTGGCGCGCCCGCTGCCGGTCGAAGCGCTCAGCGTGCTCGGGCGGCGGGCGGTGGCCTTTCACGACGAGTGGTCGGCCGACGCCGACGGACTGGTGCTGCTGCTCGAGCGGAGCTTCGCGGCCGACCCGTCGGCGACGTGGGCCTTCGAGCGACTGACCATGCTGCTCACGGTCTCCGAGCGGTGGGCCGAGCTGCTCGCGCTTTACGACCGCGCCATCGACGTGACGCCCGCCGACGATCGCGAGCGGCGCGCCGCGCTCCTCGACGAGGCCGCGCACGTCGCGAAGGACTTCGCCGACCAGCCCGAGCGCTCGATTCGGTACCTCGAAGGGCTCTTCGCGCTCGACCCCGCGAACGTCCAGGTGGCGCGGGCGCTCGAGCGCCTCTACGAGCGGCACGCGCGGCACCGCGACCTCATCGGCCTGTGGCGCGCTCGCCTGGCGTTCGTGAGCGCCGATGCGGCTCACGCTTCGCGCGTTCGCATCGCGCAGACGTGGCTCGACCCGCTCAACGACGAGGCCGAGGCGCTCGCCGCGACCGAAGACCTCCTCGCGCAGAGCGGCGACGAGGCCACCGCGTTCGGCCTCCTCGAGCGCATCGCAACGAGCGCTCCGCCGCCGATCGCGCGCCGGTCCATCGGAATTCTGCGCGCCCGCTACGACGCGTCGGGTCGCGGCGACGACGTGCTCCGCGTGCTCTCGATGGCGCTGCGCGTCGCCGCTGACGATGGTGAGCGCGCCGAGGTGCATGCCGACCTCGCGGAGCGGCTCCTCGCCGCGGGCCGCGAGGCCGACGCCACGGCCCACTACGCCGAGCTCGTCGCGCTGGTGCCTGAGCGCGCCGACTACCTGGCGCAGCTCACCGAGCTCGCCGAGCGCACGGGCCTCCACGACCGCCTCGCTGACGCCCTCGCGCGCGCTGCCGACGCCCTTGCGCGGCGCCCCGACGGCGACCCCGCCCTGCGCCTCGACCTGCTCGTGCGCGCGGGCGACGTGCGCGCCGACGTGCTGCGCGATCCCGCGGGCGCGGTCGTTCACTTCTCGCAGGTGCTCGCGAGCCCCAGCGCACCGCGCGAGGTCGCGCTCCCGGTCGCGCGCAAGCTCGTGCCCCTGCTCGCCGCCGAGGGCCGCGACGAGCCGCGCCTCGACGTGCTCGAGCGCCTCGCCTCGATCGAGCCCGACGGGGCGGCGCGAAGGGCCGTGCTCGGCGAGGCCGCCCGCCTCGCGGAGCGCCTCGGCGATGCGGACCGCGCCCTGGCCTCGTGGCACGCGCGCCTGCGCGACGCCCCCGGCGACGCCGAGTCGCTCGACGCGCTGGTGGCGCTTCTCACGGGCACCGAGCGGTGGGAGCCGCTCGTCGATGCGCTCCACGCGCGCGCCGCGGCCTCGGGCGACGCGTCCGCGCGCCGCGGCGACCTCGTGGCGGTCGCGCGCACCTACGCGCAGCACCTCGCGCGCCCCGACGACGCCGCGGCGGCCTGGTACGACGTGCGACGCGAGTTCGGCGAAGACGACGAGGTCGTCGATGCGCTCTGGGAGCTCCTGTCGGCGACGGGCCGCAACGACGAGCTGCTCGACCTGCTCGGGCGCGCCGCGGCGAACGCTGCGGACCTCGGGCGTCGCGCCGCCCTCCTGCAGCGCGAGGGCGATGTGCACCGCGCCCGCGGCGGGCAGGAGAGCGCCCTCGCGTGCTACCGCGCCGCCCTCGACGCCGACCCGTCGCAAGATGGCGCGCGCTCGGGCCTCCGCGCGCTCCTCGAAGACGCCGGCGCGGCCTCTGAGGTCGGCGCCGTCGCGGTGCTCGTGCTCGCGCGCGCTTACGGTGAGACCGACGACTGGGGCCTCACGCTCGGCCTCGTCGAGCACCGCCTCGCCGCCGCGCCCGACCGCGCCGCGCGCGCCGCCGTGCTCATGGAAGCGGCCTCGCTGCAGGAGCAGCGCGCAGGCAACGTGAAGGCCGCCCTCGCCTCGGCGGGC
>CAISKJ010001464.1 GCA_903885885.1 uncultured delta proteobacterium | reverse complement strand
CTCGTGCCCACGGCGGCGATGGGCGCGACGCTCCCGGTGCTCACGCGACACCTGACGCGCGTTGACGAGCGCGTGGGCGCCCCCCTCGCGACGCTCTACGCGCTCAACACCCTGGGCGCGGCGGCCGGGTGCGCGCTCGCGGGCTTCGTGCTCCTCGGGGCGATCGGCATGCTGCGTACGGCCCTCGTGGCCTCGTGCGCGAACCTCGTCGTGGCCGCGCTCGCCGCGACGCTCGACCCCGCGACGACGCCACGCACGCCGGCGCCCGCAGCGATCGGCGAGGGCGCCTCGCGCGAGCTCACACCCCTTGCCGCGATCGCGGCGGCCACGGGCTTCGCGGCCATCGCGTGCGAGGTGCTCTGGTTTCGCGTGCTGCACGCGTTCGTTCAGTCGTCGACGTACGCGTTCACGCTGCTGCTGGTCGTGTACCTCGGCGGCCTCGTGCTCGGCGGGGCCCTCTTCGCGCGACGCTTCGCCGCGCACCCGCGCCCGTGGAGCCTCCTCGCCGATGTGCAGTCTGCACAGGCCGCCGCGACGCTGGTGTCCGTGGCGCTCCTGGGACGCGCGTCTCACATCGCTCACGCGCTGTCTCCGCGCGCCGCGACCGGCGACGCCGACCTCGTGCACCTCGCCCTCGGTGCCGTGGTGATCCTCGGCCCGGCCACCGTCATGGGCGTGAGCTTTCCGCTCGTGGCCTCGCTCGGCGCGCGCGCGGGCCGCGGGGTCGGCCGCGGCGTCGGCGCGCTCGCCGCGGCCAACACGCTGGGGGGCGCCGTCGGGTCCCTCGTCACGGGGCTCGCGCTCATCCCGAGCGTGGGCACGCTCCGGGCGTTTACGCTCGCGACGGCCCTCTCGCTCGGGGCGTCGCTGGTCGCGCGGTGGCGCGCGTCGGGCTCGCTCTCGCTCCGCGGCGACGAGGGTCGCACGGCGCGCGTTGCGCTCGCCGTGTGGGTCGCCGTCGCCCTCGTGCCGGGTGACTACCTCCTGCGCGCGGTCACGTCGTTTCCGCGGGCTCGGGTGCTCGCTGCGCGCGAGGGGCGCGACGGCACCGCGGCGGTGCTCGGCCACGACCGCGCGACGGTGTGCCGCGCGTCGCCCAACCGCTGCCAGGGCCGGTGCGCGCGCGACTTCTCGTACCAGCAGCTGATCTTCGGCACGGTGTCGTACGCGAGCACCATTCCGCCGGCGAAGCGGTACATGCGCGCGCTCGCGCACCTCCCGATGCTCTTGCACGCGCGCGAGGGCGCGCTCGACGTCGCCGAGGTCTGCTTCGGCACGGGCACCACCGCGGGCGCCTTCACCGCGCACCCGTCGCTCGGCTCGCTCACGCTCGTCGACATCAACCGCGACGTGTTCGGCTTCGCGCGCCACTTCGGCGAGAGCAACCGCGGCGTGCTCGACGACCCGCGCGTGCGCACCGTCGTCGACGATGGGCGCAACCACCTCGCCACGCAGCCGTGCGCGTGGGACGTTGTCTCGCTCGAGCCCCCGCCCCCGACCGCGGAGGGCGCCGCGTCGCTGTACACCCGCGAGTTCTACCGCGCGGCGCGGCGGCGGATGCGCCACGGCGGCATCGTGGCCCAGTGGATTCCCCTCGACCAGCAGACCGCCGACCTCGACCGCGCGATGCTCGCGGCCGTTGCCAGTGAGTTTCGCGAGGTCGAGGTGTACATCCCGAGCCGCGAGGAGGGCGTGGTGCTGGCCTCCGACGGGCCCCTCGCGCCCGACCTCGCCCGGTGGCGCGCGCGATGGACGCCCGCCGTCGCAGCGAGCCTCGCCGACGTGGGCTTCCGCGATCCCGAGGCCCTTGTCGCGACGCGCGTGCTCGACGACCGCGGCGTGCGCGCGTGGCTCGCCGGCGCCGCTCCCATGGTCGATGACCTCCCCTCGGTGGAGTTCTACCGCTCGCACCCGGGGGCGCCCTTTCGCGTCGCCTCGATGCTCGCGTTTACGCCGTCAGCGCCGCGGGGCCTCGACGCTGCGGGCGTCGCGCGTCTGCGCCGCGACGAGCGCCTCGAGCGCATGGGCATGGTCGCCTGGGAGCGCTCGATCACGGGCGACCTCGCGGGCGCTCGGACGCTCGTCGCAGCGATGCGCACCCTCGACCCCGACGGGGTGTACACGGCCTATCTGGCCTCGCTCGAGTACGACTGCCTCAACCTTCTCGACCCATGAGCCGTTGAGCTCTTCGAACGGGTCGCGCGATGACCCGTCGACAGGAGGCGCGATGGCACGCACGAGGTCCGACGCTCAGCGCGATTCGTGGTTCGATGCCTCTTCTTCAGCGCGCCGCAGCGCGCAGGTGCTCTGCGCCGTAGCGCGCAGCGTGCTCGGCGGCGCGCGCGGGGCGGGCGTCACGCTCGACCGGTGCTGCGACGAGGCGCTGCTCGTCGTCGAGCGCTGGTGCCGCGGCGAGGCGAGCGACCTCGAGGTGCGCGACGCGGCGCGCGCAGTGATGCTTCGAAGCGCCGAGGTGATGCCCCTCGACGCGAGCGGTCGATGGCGTCGACGCGCGTGCGACGCGGTGCTGCGCGCATGCGACGAGGTCGGCGCGGCGCCCGAAGGCGGCGTCCGCGAGAGACCTTCTCAGCTGTGTGTGGGGTGAAGGGAGCGAGGCGCGGTCAGGGCGTGGACGTGGTCGCGGGGCAGTAGCCCAGCGTCTCCGAGGTGCCACCCGCGAAGCCCGAGCCTTCGTAGTGGAAGTACCAACGGTTCTGCGTCGGCGCGACGGTGAACGAGCACATGTCGCTGAACGTCATCGGGAAGGTGGCCGTCGTCATGGCGAGCGTCGTGACGAGGCCGTCGCGGATGCGGTACCGCACGACGCGGGTGCCGCTCTCGACGTAGGCCGCATAGGGCTCGCTGTCGAAGAACTCGGCCACGCCCCAGAACGCCCAGCTCTCGCAGAAGGTGTGCGTCGGCGTCGGCGCCATCTCGCGGAGCGTCGTGACCGTGCCCGACGGGAGACGAATCTGGAGCCACGTGGCGGTGCCCGTCGTGGCGCCGGGGTTGAACACGTACGCGCGCCCGCGCCCCGAGAAGATGCCAGCGCCGCTGCGGAGGGCGATCGGCGCCGACAGCGGGATGCGCGTGGTGCCGAGCACGCCCGTCGCGCCGTTGAGCACGCCGAGCTGCGTGACCGTGAAAGGGAACGTCACGGTGAAGTACGAGAGCTCGACGCCCGCTGCGTTGAGCAGGACGTAGACGTCGTTCGAGGCGAGGTCGCTGAGCATCGCGTCGTGCTGCGCGCCCACGCCGACGAGGCCCGTGAGGTCGGTGAGCGACGCGCGCACCGTCGCCGTGTCGCCCGTGTAGAACACCTGCGTGCCCGACACCGCGATGCCGCCGCGGTCGTCGCCCGCCTCCGTCGAGTGCTCGATCACGCGGCACGAGGCCGTGGTGGTCGACAGCGTATCGATGCGAAACGTGGGCTCCATGGAGCACATGCCCGACACGCACGAGAGCGTGCCCGAGCACACATTGCCGCAGGCGCCGCAGTTGGTGCGATCGCCGAGCGTGTTGACGCAGAGGGCGCCGCAGCGCGACTGCCCCGTGGTGCAGGGCGCGACGCACATGCCCTGGACGCACAGCCGATCGGCGGTGCAGCGGTTGCCGCAGCGGCCGCAGTTCTCGTTGTCGTTGCGGATGTCGGCGCACACCGGGCCGCACTGCACGCTCGGCGGCGCGCAGCCCGCCACGTCGGTGCCCACCAGCGGACGGCAGAACCCGCCCGCGCACGCGTACCCGGGGCCGCACATCACCCCGCACGCCCCGCAGTTGTTCGGGTCCACCGACGTGTTCACGCACACGCCCGCGCAGTTGGTCTGCACGTCGGCGCAGCGCGGCGCGCACGCACCGCCCGCGCACAGCTGGCCCGCGCCGCACGTCGTCCCGCACGCACCGCAGTTGGTCCGATCGCTCGACAGGTCGACGCAGCGGCCCATGCACGCCGCCGTACCCATCGGGCACGTCAGGCGGCACGCGCCCATCACGCACTCTTGCCCGCCGGGGCACACCGTGCCGCACGCACCGCAGTTGGTCCGGTCGGTCTGCACGTCGACGCAGCGGTTGCTACACGCCGTGCGCGCCGTCGGGCACTCGAGCACGCAGCGACCCGCGCGGCAGAACTGCGGAACGGGGCACGCGTTGCCGCACGCGCCGCAGTGGTTGACGTTCGACTGCAGGTCGGCGCAGGTGCCCGAGCAGTCGGTGACGCCCGCCGGGCACGCCATGCCCGTGCACGCGCCCATCACGCAGCGCTGCAGGCCCGTGCAGCGGGTGCCGCACGCGCCGCAGTCGGTCTGCGAGCTCATCATGTCGACGCAGCGGCCGTCGCACACGCTCTGCCCCGACGGGCAGCGCAGCTCGCACATGCCGTCGATGCAGGTGTTGCCCAGCGGGCACGCGTTGCCGCACGCGCCGCAGTGCTGGTCGTCGGTGCGGAGGTCGGCGCAGCGGATCGCCGGCCCCGTCGAGGCCGCGTCGCGCGCGCCGCCGTCGCGCACGCCGCCGTCGGGCGCGGCGGTCGACGTCATGCAGGAGGAGTAGCGCGGTCCGCACTCGATCTGGCAGGTGCCCGCGGAGCAGACCTGGCCGTCGGGGCAGGCGACGCCGCACGCGCCGCAGTTGGCGCGGTCGACGTTGGTGTCGGTGCAGCGCTCGGCGCAGCGCGTCTGGCGCACCGGCGCGGTGGGGCACTCGTTGTCGCAGCGGCCGTTGATGCACACGCGGCCGCTGCCACAGTTGATGCCGCAGCCGCCGCAGTTGCGCGGGTCGGCCGCGGGGTCGACGCACGCGCGGCCGCACATGATGTTCGGGAGGCTGCACGGGCCGTCCGTCACCTCCACCATGTCGTCGGTGGGCGTGTCGGCGTCGAGGCTCATGAAGCGCGTGTTCGTCGTGTCGCTGCACGCTGCAGAGAGCGCGACCGCAAACACCAGCGCAACGCGCAGCAGGGGATGAGGGCTCAAGGGATGTTCTCCGCGTACCATGTCAGGCTCCCGGCGATCGCGCGTCACGGGGCGGGCACGTAGCGAACGGTCGTGCCGGTCGCGGGGGCGCAGTTGTAGGCCATGCCGTCCGCGCAGCCGGGGACGCCCGCCGAGCCCGTCTGGTTCTCGATACCCACGGAGCGCGGCGTGGCGCCGTCCATGCGCTGGTAGAGCACGTCGATGGTGCCCGTCTCGTTGAGAATGATCTCGTACGTGGTGTGCACCGTGGGGTCGTCGGTGCAGCAGTAGTGGGCGTCGTTCCATTGGAACACCTGACGGCGCGTGGGCGCGGCGCCGACGGTGAGCACGCACTGACCGGTGCGGTTCATGTTGTCACCCCAGAACGCGGCGATCGTCGCGTTGGGCGTGCTCACCGAGGGCACGGTGCCGCCGAGCGACGTCTGCGCCGTGCCGTCGAGGTTGATGAAGCCGTTGCTGCACAGGTTGACCATCGCGCCGGCGGCGAGGTCGGTGGCCCAGTACCGGAAGTTGAAATCGAGCGGCACGCGCACGGCGCCGTCGTCGGCGAGCCCGAGCACGGTCATCGCGCCCGGCATCCCGCACACGTTCACGAAGTCGGTGATGGGCGGCGGCGTCATCGAGCGGGTGTAACGAACCAGCGGCGCGATGATGCACGCCCCGCGAGAGCAGTAGGGCGTCGCGGCGGGGCACGCCGTGCCGCAGCCGCCGCAGTTGCGCGCGTCGCTCTGCGTGTCGACGCAGGCGTTCATGCAGTTGGTGGTGCCCGCGGGGCACGCGCACGCGCCCGCCGTGCAGGGCACCGTGCCCGGGCACACGGTGCCGCAGGTGCCGCAGTTGGTGCGACTGGTCTGCGTGCTCACGCAGGTGTTCATGCAGTTGGTGCTGCCCGTGGGGCACGCGCAGACGCCCGCCGCGCAGGGCACGGTGCCGGGGCACACGTTGCCGCAGGCGCCGCAGTTGTTGCGGTCGGTGGTGATGTTGGTGCAGGTGCCGCCGCAGCGGTCGCTGCCGGCGGGGCACGGCGCGGCGCACATGCCCGCCGCGCAGATGCGGTCGCCAGTACAGGGGCGGCCGCAGCCGCCGCAGTGGTTGTTGTCAGACTGCGTGTTGGTGCACGTCGAGCCGCAGAGGAGGCTCGGCGGGGCGCAGCCGCCGTCGACCATGGCGAGCACCTGGCAGGCCCCCGACACGCACACCTGGCCCGCCGCGCAGGCCTGGCCGCACATGCCGCAGTGGCCGGGGTCGACCTGGAGGTTGACGCACGTGTCGCCGCAGAGGCTGAGGCTCGGCGGGCACATCGCCATGCACGACCCGCCCACGCAGATCTGCGAGCCGGGGCACGCGGTGCCGCAGCCGCCGCAGTTGGCGCGGTCCGACGAGAGGTCGACGCAGCGGCTGCCGCAGAGCATCTGCCCCATCTGGCAGACCGTCGTGCACGCGCCCGCCTGGCAGACCGTGCCCGCCGCGCAGCGCATGCCGCAGGCGCCGCAGTGCGCGCCGCTGGTGCGCGTGTCGACACACTCCTCGCCGCACATCGTCTGGCCCTCGGCGCAGCCGATGCGGCACATGCCGCTGCTGCACACCTGGCCCATGGGGCACACGACGCTGCAGCCGCCGCAGTTGAAGCGGTCGGTCATCTGGTTGACGCAGCGGCCGCTGCACTGCTGCGACCCGGCGGGGCAGTCGCCGAGGCGGCAGCGCCCCTCGTTGCAGCTGTAGTTGGCCATGCAGGCCGCGCGGCAGGAGCCGCAGTTGTTGTTGTCGGTGAGCGGGTCGACGCAGCGGTCGCCGCAGACGATCTGCCCGGCGGGGCACTCGGCGCGGCACACGCCGTCGCGGCAGAAGGTGCCCTCGCGGCACTGGTTGCCGCAGCCGCCGCAGTTGCTCGGGTCGCGGTCGGTGTTGACGCACACGACCGACACGCCGCCGTCGCCCTTGGGCTGCTCGCACGGGGTGAGGCCCGACGAGCACGCGACCTGGCAGGCCCCATCGGTGCAGATGGTGCCCGCGCCACAGCGGGTGCCGCAGGCGCCGCAGTTGGCCTGGTCGGTGGCGGTGTTCACGCACGCCATGCCACAGCGCGACTGGCCGTTGGGACACAGCGGGAGGCAGCGCCCCTGGACGCAGCTCGCGGTGGCCGTATCGCAGCGCGACCCGCAGGCCCCGCAGTTGGCGTTGTCTTCGGCGGCGTTGACGCACGCCCCGTTGCAAGAAATTTGCGGGAGCACGCAGCCGCCGCTGCCGCTGCCGGTGTCCGTCGAGCAGCCGACGACCGCGATGAGCGCGATCAAACCGGCAAGAAACCTGACTGTACGCAAGGTCACGCGTGCCTCCGTGGGATGCTGCAGTGTCGCCCGCCCCCGCGGGCCGGGTCAACGATCCGCTGACCCCAACGTGAAGAGTTTCAATTCCCACGTACGCGAGGGTGGCCGTACGATCGCTGGGGCATGCGTCGCGCAACGCTCTTCGCCCTCGCCGTCTCGCTGTCGCTCGCGGGCCTCTGCCCGTCGGCCGGCGCGCAGACCACGGTGGTGACCGCGCGGCGGCAGCGCTTCTTCTTTCGCGGGGCCCTCGGGGTGGGCTACGGCAGCTTCACGTCGGCCACCGCGAGCGGCGACTTCACGCTCGCGGGCGTCGGAGCGCTCGGCAACTTCGCCATCGGGGTGCGCGTGTATCGCGGCCTCGCCGTGCACATCGACGCCTGCGCGATGACCCTCGTGACCCCGGGCGTACGCGTCGCGGGCCGCGACCGCCCCTCGGCGAGCCGCGCCGACGCCACGTCGACCATGTCGATCATCGGCGGCGGCCTCACGTGGGCCGACCGTGACGGTCTCCTGTGGGCGAGCCTCTCGGGCGGCGTCGCGGTGCTCGGCATCGAGATCCCGGCCACGATGGCCACGTCGACGGGGACCGCCACGCCCACCTTCGGCATCACGCAGCTCGGGTGGGGGCTGAGCCTCCTCGTCGGCAAAGACTGGCCCGTCGTGTACGGGTGGCACGTGGGCGGCGCCCTCCACGCCCTCGTCGGCCAGATGGCCGACCAGTCTTACATGGGCTCGACGCCCACGTGGGCCAACGTCGGCGCGGGCCTCTCGCTCACCGTCACCGATCGCTGACCATGGCGACGGCCGACACGCCGTACCGCGCCCCGACGGCGCCCGCCCCTTCGCCCCTCGCGCGCCTCGCCTCGCACGGCGCGGTGTACACCCTCGCCTCGCTCGTCGCGCGCGCCCTCTCCATCGTGATGGTGCCCATCTACACGCACCTGCTAGGGCCCGCCGACCTGGGCGCCCTCGAGCTCGTCGACACGCTCGACCTCGTGGTGATCGCCACCTTCTCGACCGCCCTCACCGACCCGGTGCTACGCCACTTTCACGACGCGCCCGACAAGGCCTCGCGCGACGCCGTGGTCTCCACCGCGATCCTCTCGGTGATCGGCGCGGGCACGCTCGTCGCCATCGCGGGATCGCTCGCCTCGCCGGCCCTCGCGGGAGCGGTCTTTCACGACCGGGGCCGCGCTTCGCTCTTCGTGCTCACCTTTCTGTCGGTGACCTTTCAGGCCGTCGTCGAGGTGCCCTTCGCGGTGCTGCGCAACACCGGGAGCCCTTGGCGCGTGGCGGCCTGGTCGCTCGCGCGCGCCGTCGCGGGCCTCGCGCTCAACGTGGGCTTCATCGTCGGGATGCGCCTCGGCGTGCTGGGCGTCGTGCTGTCGAACCTCGTCGCCTCGGCCGCCGTGGCCCTCGCCATGACGGGGCTCACCCTGCGCCGCACGGGCCTGCGCTTCGACGTGGGCGCCCTGCGGCGCATGATGCGCTTCGGCTGGCCGATGATCCCCGGCGCCATCGCGATGATCGCCCTCGGACACTCGCGCGCGTATGTGCTCAACGCGTGGGTGCCACTGGCCCAGGTGGGCGTGTGGGCCTTCGGATACCGCTTCGGCGCGATGATCTCGCAGGCCCTCGGCCACCCCCTTCGCAGCGCCTGGACCGCGCAGATGTACGCCATCTGGGACGCGCCCGACGGCAACGGCCCCGCCCACTACCGCCGCGCCGGCACGTGGATCGTCGCGCTCTTCGCCTGGGCCGCCGCCGCCCTCTCGGCCTTCGCGCCCGAGATCGTCGCGCTCCTCGCGCCCGCCACGTTTCGCGGGGCCGTCGTGGTGATCCCCGCGGTGGCGTGGGCCTACGCGCTGCGCGAGGTGGCCGAGTACTTTCGCAACGGGCTCCTCGTGGGCCGCGACGCGCGGGCCATCGCGTGGGTCGAGCCGGCCCTCGCCCTCGTCGACCTCGCGCTCGGCGTCGCCCTCGTGTCGCGCTACGGGCTCACCGGCGCCGTCGTCGCGACGCCCCTCGTGTTCGCGGTGTACGCCCTCGCCATGCACCGCGCCGCGCGGGCGGTGCTCCCGGTGCGCTACGAGTATGGGCGCATGGCCGCGTGCGCGCTCATCGCGCTCGCGCTCGGGGCCGCGGGGTTCTTTCTGCGCACGGGCTCGACGCTGGTCGATGTGATGGCCAAAGGGTCGCTCGTCGCGCTGGTGCCCGTCGCGATGGTGGGCCTCGTGCTGCGCGACCCCGAGGAGCGCGCGATGCTCGCGGCGCTGCGAAGCCGTCTGCGGGTGTGAAGCGGCGCGCGGGCGGTGTATAGGCACCGTCGCTCGCGATGCTCTCTACGAACAACCTCGGCAAGTCGTACGGCGCGCGCACGCTCTTCAGCGGCGTGTCGCTCAAGCTCAACCCCGGCTCGCGCTACGGCCTCGTGGGCGCCAACGGCTCGGGGAAGACCACCTTCCTCAACGTGCTCACGGGCGACGAGCCCGCCACCGAGGGGACCGTCACCATCCCCAAGCGGGCGCGCGTGGGCGTGCTGCGGCAAGACCGCTTTCTCAGCGACGACGAGCTCATCGTCGACGTGGCCGCGCGCGGCGACCTCCCCGTGTGGGAGGCCCTCTCGGAGCTCAAGAAGATCGAAGAGGGCCACGGCGACCCGACGCGCGCCGCCGAGCTCGACGAGCTCGTGCGCGTGAACGACGGGTACACCCTCGAGGCGCGCGCCAGCCACGTGCTCGCGGGCCTCGGCATCGCCGCGGCGCTGCACCGTCAGCCCCTCGCGGTGCTCTCGGGCGGGTTCAAGCTCCGGGTGCTCCTCGCGCAGGCGCTCCTCGGCGGCGCCGACGTGCTGCTCCTCGACGAGCCCACCAACCACCTCGACATTCTCTCCATCCGATGGCTCGAGAAGTTTCTCGCGGGGTACCGCGGGTGCGCCGTGGTCATCTCGCACGATCAGCGCTTCCTCGACAACGTGGCCACCCACATCATCGATGTGGACTACGGCACGCTCACCATCTTCTCGGGCAACTACACCACCTTCGCCGCCGAGAAGGCCGCCATTCGCGCCCGCAAAGAGGCCGAGATCGCCCGCACCGAGGCGACCATCGCCCACAAGCAGGCCTATGTAGATCGCTTTCGCTTCAAGGCCAGCAAGGCCGCGCAGGCGCAGAGCATTCTCAAGCAGATCGAGAAGATCGAGGTCGACGAGCTCGCCGAGACCTCGCGGCGCGAGCCCCTCTTCTCGTTCGTGCCCGCGCGCCCGTCGGGCCGCGATGTGCTCGAGATTCAGCACGTGAACAAGTCGTACGGTGAGAAATCCGTGCTGCGCGACGTGTCGCTCGTAGTGCGCCGCGGCGAGCGCCTCGGCGTGATCGGGCCCAACGGGCTCGGCAAATCCACGCTGTTGCGCATCGCCGTCGACGCCACGCAGCCCGACGCGGGCACGGTGCGCTGGGGCCACGAGGTGCGCGTCGGCTACTTCGCGCAGGATCACCGCGAGGTGCTCCTCGACCCCGAGGCGCGCGCCATCGAGGTGATTCAAGACGTGATCCCCGACGCGGCCATCTCGGTCGTGCGAGGCACGCTCGGGCGCGTGCTCTTCTCGGGCGAAGACGCCTACAAGCGCGTGAGCTCGCTGTCGGGCGGCGAGGCCGCGCGGCTGGTCTTCGGGCGCATCATGGCCGAGCACCCCAACGTGCTCGTGCTCGACGAGCCCACCAACCACCTCGACCTCGAGGCCATCGACGCCCTCGTGAAGGCCCTCAAGACCTACGAGGGCACGCTGCTCTTCGTGTCGCACGACCGGCGCTTCGTCTCCGACGTGGCCACGCGCATCCTCGAGATCACCCCCGAGGGGCCGCGAGATTTCCCCGGCACGTACGAGGAG
>CAISKJ010001463.1 GCA_903885885.1 uncultured delta proteobacterium | reverse complement strand
CGCTGGTCATGGGCATCGCCGACCGCCTTGCCGACGCTGGCGTCGCCTGCTTCGGGCCGCGCGCGCACGCCGCCCGCCTCGAGGGGTCGAAGTCTTTCTCGAAGGACTTCATGACCCGCCATGCGATCCCGACCGCCTCCCATGGGAGTTTTTCGGACTACGACGCTGCCGCTGCGTACATCCGATCGATCAACCACCGCGTGGTGGTCAAGGCCGACGGGCTCGCGGCGGGCAAGGGTGTCGTCGTTTGCGAGACCGAGAGTGAGGCGCTCGAGGCCCTCGACCGCATGCTCCGCGGCAACGCGTTCGGCGACGCCGGCACAACAGTGGTTGTCGAGGAGCGGCTCTACGGGCAGGAAATCTCGTTTCACGTCGTTGCTGACGGGGAGCGCTATGTGGTGCTGGGCGGCGCGCAGGATCACAAGCGCCTCCGCGACGGAGACGAAGGCCCTAACACCGGTGGCATGGGCGCCTACAGCCCCGTCCCGGTGTGCACGCCGAGCCTCGTGAAGCGAATCTGCGCGGACGTGGTAGAGCCGACCTTGCGCGGGATCGCGAGCGAGGGATGTCCGTTCCGCGGGGTGCTCTTCGTGGGGCTCATGGTCGACGAGACGGGTACCGCGAAGGTTCTCGAATACAACGTGCGCTTCGGCGACCCTGAGGCCGCGGTGCTGCTCGCTCGGCTCCAGGGTGACCTGGCGGCTCTGCTCTATGCCGCCGCGCGAGGGGCGCTGCCTGCGGAGGCTGCTCGGATGAGCGACGAATCCGCGATCGGAGTGGTCCTCGCGGCGCCAGGGTATCCCGACGCGCCACAACATGGCGGCGTGATTCAGGGCATCGATGTGGCTGAAACGGTGCCAGGCGCCCGTGTGTTTCATGCCGGCACCGCACGTCGAGACGGCGCGTGGGTTGCCGCCGGTGGGCGGGTGCTGCTCGTGACCGCGTTAGCGCCGAGCCTCGCTCGAGCTGCCGCGATCGCGTACGAGGCTGCGGCGACAATCAGCTTGCCGGGGGGGCAATTGCGGGGCGACATCGGCTGGCGCGCCCTCACCCCCGCCGTCTCACCCTGACCCTGCCTGGGGGGGTATCACGAAGGAGGCTCAGGTAGACCTTGCGGTGCGCGGGATAGCTTGCGACACTGCATCAGGTCATGCATCTGATTCACCCGTCGGAGCGTGTTGGCACGCGGGTCGCCGGAAAATACCAGATCGTACGAATCATCGGCGAAGGCGGCATGGGCGCCGTGTACGAGGCGCGCCACGTCCAGATGGATCGACGTGTAGCGATCAAGATGCTGCGCGCCGAGTTTGTGCGCGATCATGGGGCCGTCGAGCGCTTTCTGCGAGAGGCACGTACGGCGGCATCGGTTGGTCACAAGAGTATCGTTCAGATTCTCGACTTTGGTGAGGCCGAGGACGGGACGCCCTTCATTGTCATGGCGTACCTAGATGGCCAGACCCTCGCAGAGCAGCTGTATCGACGTGGTCGTCTGACCGAGCTCGAAGCAGTGCACATCGTCAGCCCGATTGCGAATGCCCTCGAACGAGCACACCAACGAGGGATTATTCATCGGGACCTGAAGCCCGAGAACATCTTTATGGCACGCGACGGCGAGGGACGAGAGCGCGCCGTGCTTGTCGACTTTGGCGTCTCGAAGCTTCGGGGAGAGGCTGACGCGAATCAGCCCACTCATGGCAACGGGCCAGTTACGATGCTGGGTACGCCTGCTTACATGTCGCCCGAGCAGATTGTCGGAAACGGCGTCGTCGATGCGCGCACGGACATCTATGCAATGGGGGTTACGCTCTACGAACTGCTGACCGGTGTGAGTCCGTTTCAGCGGGAGAGCGCGCAGGCTACGATGAACGCGATCATGACAGAAGGAGTCCGCTCCCCGTCGCGTATCGTTCCATCCATCTCCCCGGCAATGGAGGCGGTGATTCTGTGTGCGATGGGACGGAACCCAGAGCATCGGTTTCCTACGATGGACGCCGTACAGCACGCCCTCCAAGATGTTTTGCTCGAGCCGCACGGATCGCAGTTTCTGATGCAGTATGCGTTGGCGCGCGCAGTGATCCACGCGCGGGCCGTGCAAGCGCCGTCGGGTGAGGCGCCGGTCACTGCGGGCGCCGAGATCGCAGACAATCGTCAGCGTACCGTGATGATCGTTCTGGGCGCCGACGGTACCGCCACCGTACCGGCCGAGGCAGCGACGGCTCCCACGCGCCACATGTCTCGCTACGTCAGCATCGCATTCGCGGCACTATTGTTTCTCGGTGGGCTGGCGATGCTCGCATTCGCCGTGCTTGGCGCAAAGGGCTGACCACTGGGCGGGCGTCGCCCCCATCGTGAAGGCATCGAGCTCGGCGATCGCGATGCGTGCCGAGCGCCTCTCGATCACACTGGGGCGTTTTCAACGACAGCAGCGGTGTAGTCGGTCATCCGCCTACATCCCCCGTTCGTCGGCGCCCGAGAGCGCCTGACTCGTCGTCCACCCCCGTGGTCACATACGGAACAGCCCCCCTTCCTGCGGCGCGTAACGCTCAAACACAGCAGTTGACCACGCCGATCGCGGTTCGTCATCGAAAAAGTGTAACCATGTTGGGGAATAGCCGTTCTTCCCCGTGCGTCTGCCTCTACATAGCCAAACGAGTCACCCCCATCATCCCAACCCAACGTTGGCGTCGTCGATGGGCAGTGGGCGCGAATCTTTCTCACCGATCGCGACACGAAGCACCCCAATCAAAGCGATGTACGCGGCGACCAACGGCAGTGGGCGCCAGCCTACAGCGCCCGGAGCTGCGGTGATGCCACGCATCCCGTAGTTCCCATGTGGTAGCCACAGGACACCCTCTTGTATGAGGGAAGGTAGAAGAAGCCATGGCAAAGCGGAGCGAAGCAAGGGACCTTAACGCGAAGCCGGAAGACACTGAGCGCGACAGCGCAACGGTGGTGGCGGAGACGCAAGGGAATGGTCCGCAGGCTGAGATCCGCGAGGTCGAGCCTACGGAGGCTGACCTCGCCGAGGTGGCGACGGAACTCGCTACTCTCGCGGACGACGAGCTCGCGGGGGGCAGTCTCTCCCGCTACTTCCGCGACATGTCGCTCTATCCGGTGATGGACCCGAGCGAGGAGCTGAAGGCTGCGGAGGAGTTTCTCTCTGCGGAGATCAAGCGGTGGCAGAAGGCATTCTCCTACCCGCCTGCGTTTCCGATCGTGCGGAAGGTCGTCGAAATTCACCTCGCCCGCCTCGCGGAGCCGGTGGCGCTGCCTGACTTCGACCTTCTGGAAAAATCGCTGAAGGACTTTCGAAAGAACCGCTCGAAGCTCGATCGCAAACTTCAGGAACAGTGGGACGCCCTCGCGGGTGACCTGTCTCAGAAGTTGCGCGCTCTCGATTCCGACCGGCTCTTCATCGAGGCGGTCGATGACGAGCTTGCCCGACTGGCTGGCGACGCCAACGACACGACGGAGGATTCGAGCACCAACGAGCCTGGAACGGTACTCTCACACGGATTCAAGCGCTATCTCAACACGGTAGCCGAGGCTCGCGACGCGGTCTACAAGATCAAGAACCGCTTCGTGGCGTCCAATCTGCGGCTCGTCGTCTCGATCGCGCGTCGATACAACCGCGGAAGGATGCCGCTGATCGACATTATTCAAGAAGGAAACATGGGACTGATCAAGGCGGTGGAGCGCTTCGACCACCTGCGTGGCTATCGCTTCAGCACCTATGCGAGTTGGTGGATTCGCCACGCGATCTCACGAGGGCTGGCCGACAAGGGGCGGGCCGTGCGCATCCCCGTGCACATGCTCGACACGTACAACCGAGTTCAGCGTACGGCACAAACGCTCTCGGCACGCAGCGGGCGGGACCCGTCACTCGCCGAGCTCGCAGTCGAGACGGGGATCTCGCTCGAGAAGCTCGACCGGATGCAGCGTGACTGGGCCGAGACCCCCGTCTCTCTCGATCGCCCGGTGAATGAGGAGGATGGGAAGCGACTGATTGATTGCCTTCAAGACGACAAAGTGCTCTCCCCGTTCGAGCAGGTCGCAACCTCCGCCTGGTCGGATGAGGTGCATCGCCTCCTCGACACCCTCAGTCCGATGGAGGCGAGGATCATCCGCTGGCGATTTGGCCTCGATGACGAGGAGGAGCTCACGCTGAAGGAGATCGGCGACAAGTACAACCTGTCGCGAGAGCGTATCCGGCAACTCCAAGAGCAGGCGCTCGCCAAAATTCGCCGCCAGGTGCGCGAGTAGTCAATCGAATCAACGCCACCATCACCACATCCCCCGACGCCGCGTAAGGCCGAGCAAGAAGTCTAGTTGCCCGTCCCCACGCGGCGTAAGGTTTTCATACCGCCTCGAGGCGACAAACACGACATCCGCGTGCCAGAGAGGAACGATCGGCAGTTCCTCCGCGAGGATCTGTTGTGCGAGTCGATAGTGAGGGGCGCGTGCATCGGCGCCAATCGAGCGTGCACCTGCTTCGAGCGTTGCGTCGAGCGCACCGCTTCGAAACCGCCAACGGTTTCCGCCCGCGCCAGGATTCGACGGCGTCGGGATCGAGGCGGAACCAAACCAGAACGACAACCCCCACGGATCACTGAGATCGGGCACTGTGAGAAACGTCAGGTCGAAACTGCCCTGACGAAGGTCGGAGAGCAACGTCGCGAGTTCCGATGGTCTCACCGCCACCTCGATTCCCACATCGGCCAGCATCGACGCGGCGGCTTGCGCGACGGTCATCGCGAAGCGCTGAGACGATACGCGCAACACCCATCGAGCTCGCGGTGTGGGTCCAGGCGGATCTACAAGGCCTGCCTCATCGAGCAGCACGCGCGCGCGCGCAGGGTCGAAGGGGTAACGTGCAACGTTGGCCTCATACGCCCAGTGGGTCGGAGGTATGGGCCCCGTCGACGCAACGCCGTGGCTCCCAAGCTTGCCAACTCGAAGGCGCTCGCGATCGATCGCATGGGCGATGGCCGCGCGAACCCGTCGATCGGAGAGCCCAGGCGACGTGCAGCGAACGCCGAGAAAGGTAAAGCCAGCAGACGGGGCCGACTCGACCGAAAAATCACTTCGATGTTCGAATAGCTCGAACAGTTCTGGCTTGATCTCTGCCACGTCGCCCCCTCCATGAAGCATGCGCTGGGCGAGCGTGTTGGGGTCGTGCAGCGAAACGAAATCGATGCGGGATGGCGCGAGCCTTCGCGCTTCAACTCTTGTGAATTCCCAGCGGCCGCGGGCGATTCGCGTGACCCGAACGGCGCCCGCTCCGACGAAGCGCGCCTCCGAGCCAGGGTTGGCCATGATCTCGGCGCCATGCGCGTCACTCGCGGGGAGGATGGGCTGCTGCAGAAGGCTCTCGAAGGTACCGTCGGGCCGGTGGAGCTCAAATTCTACGGTCCGCTCATTGGTTGCCCGAACGCCTCGAATGACGCGAGCATAAGTCGATCGCAGCCGACTTCCCCGCGCGGGGTTCAGCAGCGACTCGTAGGTCGCTGCGACGTCGCGTGCGGTCACGCGCGAACCACCTTGAAACGTCAGCCCGCTTCGGAGCACGGCGCGCACGTGGGTGCTGTCGATGCGCTCGATGCGCTCCGCCATCGCCGGACGCGCCACGAAGGTGCGAGGGTCACCCTCCATGAGCCCCCGGTAGACGAGCCTGCCTAGCGCGGCACCAAGCGCGTCTTCAGGGAACCTCGGGTCGAGGTGTACCGGTTCAGCCTGTGTGAGCACCGTGAGAACGTCGCGCGTCGGGCGCTCGTTCGCGCACCCCAAGGCGGTGAGCGCCACGAGGGCGAGTCGAAGCCCCCAGTGCACCGCCTCGAAGGTCCGGAGGCCCGCAAACGAACGAACTGGCCCTTGTATGCGCACTCCGCTGTTGTATCGCGCAATCCACACCGCGGGGCAACGCCGGCGAGCGCGCCTCACACAGAATCCCCCGCCGCTCACTCGCGCGGCGGAGCGGCGCCTCGACGCTGGTTGGCATCTCGCGGAGGAAGGGTTACACCACCGGACCGTGGACTTCGCTCTGACCGTTGCTGTTCGTCATCTTCGTGCGCGTAGGCACACGTTCGTCTCGGTGATTGGAGTGATTGCGATCGTTGGCATCGCGCTCGGGGTCTGGGCCCTCTCGGCGGTGCTCGCCATCACCTCGGGCTTTCAAGATGCCTTCCGCGACAAGGTGCTTGGCGTTAACGCCCATGTTCTGGTGCTCAAATACGGGTGGGATTTCACGGAGTACCGCGATGTGATGGCGACGGTGCGCGCGACGCCGGGCGTCACCGGAGCGGCCCCGTTTCTCATCAACCCTATGATGATCACGCGAGGCGAACGCATCGCAGGCGTCCTCGTGAAGGGCGTCGACCCCGAGCGCCTGGGTGAGGTGCTCGATCTCCCCACGTACCTCCAATCGGGGAGCATTCGAGGGCTTCGAGCCCCTGGGAGTCACGCGCCAGCGACCAACCGCGACGATCCTGCCTCCGCGCTCGACACCAGCCTCGACGACTACATCGCGCGCGCGGGCAATGAGCTCGCCGGTGTTCGTGCCCCGCAGCGCCCCACGCTCGCCGAGCCCGTCGCGGCGCCACGCGAAGCGCCGGTGGCGCAGCCCGTAGTGCAAGCCCCCACACGCGAAGACCTTCTGCCTTCGGGCGCAACGCCCTCGTACGACCTTCCCGGCGAGGGCCCCGGAGGCGTCGACCCGCTCGACGCCCTCGCGCGAGATGTGGCCCGCGACGCTTCGCGCACCGATGCGAACACTCTCACGGTGATGCCCGGCGTGATTGTAGGCAAGACCCTCGCGAGAAACCTCTCGCTGCACGTAGGTGACCAGGTCCGCATCATCTCGCCCCTCACGGGCGCTGACGCCGCCCTCGTGCGCCACGGGGCGACGCCGCGCGCGAGAGACTTTCGCGTTGTGGGGGTCTTCGACGCGGGCTTCGACGAATACGACTCGCGCCTCGTGTACGTCGACATCTGGCAGGCCCAGCGATTCTTCGACCAGGGCGACGCGGTGACGGGCGTCGAGGTGAAGGTGCGCAACATCGACCGCGCGCGCGCCATCGGTCGCCGCATTGAGCGCAGCCTCGGCGGCGGCCCCTACCACACCCTCGACTGGGAGGCGCTCAACCACAACCTCTTCACCGCGCTTGCGCTCCAGAAGCTCGCGCTCTCGTTCGTGATCACGATCATCATCGTGATCGCGGCCTTCAACGTGATCGCCACGCTCGTGATGGTGGTGCTCGACAAGCGCCGCGAGATCGCCATCTTGAAGGCCATGGGCGCGACCGAGAGCGCCATCTTGCGCATCTTTCTCACGCAGGGCCTTGCCATTGGCGCCCTCGGCACGAGCCTCGGCCTCGCATGCGGCGCGCTCAACTGCTGGCTCCTCATGCGGTACCGCTTTCCGCTCGACCCGCAGGTGTACCTGATTCGCTATGTCCCCGTGCAGCCCAGCGTGGCCGAGTTTGCGTTCACCGCCATCGTGGCGATGCTCGTCGCGCTCGTCGCCTCGTTCGTTCCGGCTGTGTGGGCGGCGCGACTGACCCCCGTCGAGGGCCTCCGTT
>CAISKJ010001462.1 GCA_903885885.1 uncultured delta proteobacterium | reverse complement strand
CGGCGCGTCGATCGCCGTCGGTGAGCGGACGACGGAGCTTGCGCGTGATGAGACTCAGGAGCGGCGCGATCCCCCGCTCGATGCCGCGCTCGATGCCGCGCTCGATGTACTTGTTGGCGACCTCGGGGTGCGCGGCGGCGAGCTCTTCGGCGAACTGACTCACAAGCGCGGGGTCGTCTTCGACGACATCGAGCTCTCGCTGAATCTCTCGCCCCATATCGATGCCCATGTTGAGTTCCTTTATCACGGCGACGACCCAGCGTGGGCTCTTGACCCTCAGGGCCCAGCGCGCAAACACCACGAACGCTCGGCCCGTGCGCGCGATCAGAAATGGGATCAGCGACGGGTGCAGCGGCAGCTCGTTCGCGACGATCCACAGCGTCTCGTGAAGGCCGACGCCGACGCGCCAGCACCCCGGCGCGACGGACGCGAGCGTGAGGAGCCCCGAAGCGGCGTCGTCCACGAGCCACCGCGGCAGGTGGGGCGCAACGAACCATGTCGCGTGGTCGCGCGTGTCCGGCACCGGGAGCCCATCGCGAGCGGGCTCCTCCGTGCGCAGTGCTTCGAGGCGGCGAACCCAGCGCGCCTGTCGGCGAAGCTCTCCGCGTGCGAAGGCGGCGCGGTCGGTGTGGTCGCCGCGCAGCTTCAACTCCACGGTGGCGTCGACACGCAGTCGCGACCACGGCGCGGGCAACGCGTCGAGGCCCGGCGCGCGAATCACACGCACCACGCCATCGGGTTGAAGCGCGCCGACGGGCACCTCGGGCGGAACGTCGAACGCGACACGGTCTCCTGTCGCGCGCGCGGTCTCCTCTCGCAGAACACGCTTCGCGCACTGATCGGGGTCTCCCACCGGGGCCTCCACGGAATGGCGGAGCGCACCGCAGCGAGTCGCGTGCCACAGCACAAAACACCGTAGAACACGGTGCATCGAAGACCGGTGGGGTGGCGGATTCGGTGGCGGAGGGGGTGGCGGAGGGGTGGCGGGTCGCCACCCGGGAGCACACAGCGCGGTTCAGCCGTTCTTCGGCGGGGCCTTCGCGGCGGCCTTCTTCGCGTGGCGATTCGAGGCGCGCGGTGCACGGCGCCGCCGACGACGCCGTAACGTCGATCGCAGCCCCCACGCACACGCGCCACACCCCCGCGGCTTACACGTCATGTTTGTCGGCTTACACGACATGTTTGTCGTCGTGCCCGGCGGAGACACCTTGCGACGCGGGCCGCGCGCGGCGACCCTCCGGCTCCCTATGGAGATCACCGACTCGCGCGCGGGCGCCTTCGTCGACCCCGACCTCGCCGCGCGCATCGCCGCCGCGCCCCTCGACGACGCCGACGCCCTCGCGCGCGCCCTCGACCACGAATGGAACGACGGCCTCTTCGCCGCCATCGCGCGGTGGACCGAGCTCGCGCGCCGCGACGACCCCGCCTACGACTTCTACCGCGACCTGCTCCCGAAGCTGCGCGCGTGGGCGCTCGACGTGCACCCGCACCGCCCGCTCGACCTGCTCCGCGCGGGTGAGACCGCGCGCGTCGCGCTCTCGCCGCGGCACGCGCGGCACCTGCTCGCGTGCGCGTTCTTCCTCGGCACGCTCGACTCGCTCACCGCCGGGAGCCTCTCGCTCACGGCGCTCTACCGCTCGCCGCAGCCCTCGTCGATCGAGCG
>CAISKJ010001461.1 GCA_903885885.1 uncultured delta proteobacterium | reverse complement strand
GCCGATGGCCACGGTGGCCACAGGAATCCCAGCGGGCATCTGCACGATGGATAGCAGTGAGTCCATGCCTTTGAGGGCTTTCGATTCCACGGGCACTCCAATGACGGGCAGGACGGTGTGGCTGGCGACCATGCCGGGCAGGTGCGCGGCTCCGCCCGCGCCGGCGATGATCACCGCGAGGCCCCGCGCCGCGGCGGTCTCGGCGTACTCGAACATCCACTCGGGGGTGCGGTGGGCCGACACCACGCGCACCTCGTGGGCGACGCCGAGCTCCGTGAGGATCTCTCGCGCGGGGGACATCACCTCGAGGTCCGAGGTGCTGCCCATGATGATGCCCACGAGGGGGCGCTCGCTCGGTTGCTCGGTGCTCATAGGCGCAAGGGAGTAGGGCCGCGCGACGCGCGCGGTCAACGAAGTGGCAGAGGGGAGAGCGGGGGGGCGGGCGGAGGCGGTGGGGCGATCAGCGCGGCGTGAGGCGGTAGCCGGTGCCGCTGCGGGCCGCGGTGGCCGAGTTGTAACCGAGCTGCGTGCCGTACGCGCCCGTGGCGTCTTCGACGCCGACGGTGGCGCTGCCGCCGGTGGCGGCGGTGTCGGTCATCGGGCTCATCGAGCAGTAGTGAATCTCGATGACGCCCGTGCCCTCGAAGAGCTTCACCTGGAAGGTGAGGTTCGCCGTGGTGGCGGCGAAGGTGTACCAGTTGTTCCACTCGAAGACGGCGCGGCGCGCGGCGCCCGTGCCGAGGGTCGCGAGGCGCACCGACGAGGCCGCACCGGCGTCGGAGGCCGTGTTGGTGGTGAGGTCATCCCAGAACGCGGCGATGAAGTTGTTGGGCGTCGCCGTCGCGGGGATGGTGGTGTTCGCGTAGGCCACCGTGGCGGTGCCCGTGGCCGAGGTCCACAGCTGCATGATGCCGTTCGACGTGACCGAGTAGTGCGTCACGTCGGTGTTGAAGAAGCGCCCCGTGAACGGGAGCATGCCGATGGGGGACGCGCTGTCGTCGCTCCACGAGCCGCTCGACGGCGTGATGGTGGTGCCCATGGAGACGTCGTCGCACATCGCGGTGATGGTCTCCGAGGTGTACCCGGGCGGCGTCGTGGGCGCGCCCACCTCGAGGTTGAAGGTGCCCGCGAGCGCCGCGGTGCCCGACACCGACACGATGTAGTCGGCGGGCATCGTGCCGCTGTTGGAGAGGTTCACGCTGGCGGCGGCGCCCATCGACGCCGCGGTGCTGCTGCTCACGCAGGTCGTCGCGGTGCACGAGCTCAGCACGCGCACGGTGGGCGTCCACGCGGCCATCGCGCCCGCAGGCACGGCGCGCACGGCCACGACCTGTCCGGCGGGGACGGTCACGCGGTAGTAGAGCTGGCCCCCGTTGGCGGTGGTGAGGCACGCGGTGCTCGGGCGGAGGCCGTTGGTGGCGTCCTGACCCGAGAGGGTCATGCCCGTCGGGGCCGCGATGGGACCGGCGCAGAACTGGCCCGGGAGAATCGGCGACACGACCGCGCCCACGTCCCACGTGCCCGTGGTGGCGGGCGACGTCGAGGCGACGCTCACGAGCACGGTGCGCGCGGTGGCGCCGTCGTTGGGGATGTCGAGCACGGCGGCCGCGGGCGTGGTGCTGGTGCCGCCGGTGGCGCTGTCGATGCAGGTCGTGGCGGCGCAGGTGTCGATCACGCGGAGCACGGGCTGGCGCAGCGTGGCGCCCGTGGGCGTGGCCGTGACGCGCGCGCGCTGCCCGGCGGGAATGGTCAGCGTGTAGAAGAGCTGCGCCCCCGTCGAGGCGGTGAGGCACGGGGCCGCCGCGACGAACGCGTCGGCGTTGCTCTGCGCGGTGCGGGGCGTGCCGGGCGTGAGAATGATCGGCGCGGCGCAGGTCTGGCCGGTGATGATCGCGCTGTTGGTCGCCGACACGTCCCACGTGCCGGCGGTGGTGGTCGACGTCGACGCGAGGCTCACGAGCACGGTGCGCGCGGTGGTGCCCGTGTTGGGGATGCGCACGGTGGCCGCGGCGGGCGTGGTGCTCGTGCCGCCGATGGTGTTGTCGATGCACGTGGTGGCCGCGCAGGAGTCGAACGCGCGGAGCACGGGCTGGCGCAGCGTGGTGCCCGTGGGCGTGGCCGTAAACGACGTCACCTGCCCGGCGGGGATGGTGAGCGCGTAGTAGAGCTGGCCGCCCGTATCGCTGCGGCAGGTGCCCGTGGTGAAGGGCGCGCCCATGTTGGCCTGGCCCGAGAGGGTCATGCCCGCGGTGACGGCGAGCGGCCCGTCGCACGCCTGGCCCGGCGTGAGGGTGGTCGTGTTCACCACGATGTCGAAGGGGCTCACCGTCGACTCGCTGTTGTCGGCCGCGACGGAGAGGATCACGCGGCGCGGCGTGGCGCCGCCGTTCGTGATGATGCGCGTGTAGGGCGACGCCGAGCTCGCGCCGTTGGTGAGGCACGAGGTCGCGTCGCAGTCGGCGTAGGCGCGCAGGGCGTAGGTGAACGAGCCCGCGTCGGCCGAGCGCGAGAGCTGCACGGTGCCGAGCGTCGAGGGGGGCAGCGTCACCGCGTAGAAGACCTGGCCGCCCGGCGAGAGGCCCGGCGCGCAGAAGAGGCCGGGGCCGCCCGCGTTGGCGAGCGCCTGGTCGGTGAGCGCGGTGCCCACGGTGAGCTCGCGCGCGCTCGCGCAGGTGGCGTTCTCGGCGGGCGTGAAGGTGGTGGCGCTGAGCGTGTAGTTGCCCGCGCTCGTGCTGAAGCCGTCGACGATGACGGTGTACGTGCCGGGGTCGAGCACGGCGCGCAGCACCGACGCGGCGGTTCGCCCCGTGCCGGTGCCGCTGTCGTCGTCGCACGAGAGCTCGCTCGCGGCGTCGGCGCACGCGCGGCGGATCGAGAGGGCCGTGTCGAAGTTGGTGCCTTCGTTGTCGGTCGAGAGGAGCACGCCCGTGCGCGCGGTAACCACCAGCGTGTACACGTGGTCGGGGCCGCCCGTGCTGGTCTGGCAGCGGTTGCCGGCGAAGGCGCTGGTGCCGCCCGTGGTCGTGCCCATGAAGGTGAGCGGCGAGGCCGACGG
This sequence comes from uncultured delta proteobacterium, assembly GCA_903885885.1. Classification (GTDB taxonomy): domain Bacteria; phylum Myxococcota_A; class Polyangia; order Polyangiales; genus CAISKJ01. Next base: position 2,867 of record CAISKJ010001461.1, on the reverse strand, counting down.
GAGCGTGATGAGCGCGCGCGGCGACGCGCAGGTGCCCGCGCCGGGGCCCGCGTCGACGGGGACGTCGGGCGTCACGTCGACGGCCACATCGGCGGGCGTCGCGTCGACCGCGGCATCGGCGGGCGTGGCGTCGGCGGCGACGTCGGCGGCCACGTCGGCGGCGATGTCGTCGGCCACGTCGGCGGGGCCGATGTCGGTGGCCGCGTCGGTGTCGGCGTCCGTCGGGGGCTTGCCGTTGTCGGTGATCACGTCGACGGCGGTGTCGACGGCCGCGTCGGCGCCCGTATCGCTGCCCGAGTCTTTGACGACCACGTCGGGGGTGGTCACATCGGTGAGGTCGCTGACGACGTCAGCCGGCGCCGGGTTGCCGGCGGGCGTGCTGCAGCCGGCCGCGAGGGCCAACGAGCCGACCGCGAAGACGAGGCGCCATCCAGTGAAGTTCATGCCTGTAGCTCCTTGAAAGCGCGACGGCGCGGCGTTGCATCCGCTGCAGCGCGGGCGCGTCGTCACGCCCCACGGTACCGCGACGTTACGTCGCCTGTCGCGCGCGGAATCGGCCTGCGGACCGCGTGCCGCACCGACTGTCACCGCGAGCGTGGGCGGGGCTTCCGCAGAGGTGACGCGGTGCCGTAGGCTCGCGCAACCCCACGATGCGCCCTCGCTTCGCTCTCTCGCTCCTCGTCGCGCTCTCGGCCTGCACGGCGTCGCCCGCGACGCCCGACAAGGTGATCGACGTCGACGTGCCCACGGACCTCGCGCCCGTCGACGCGCGCCCCGCCGCCGACGCGGTGATCGACACGCCCGCCGACGCGGCCGCGCCCTGCGTCGACACCGACGGCGACGGCATCTCCGACGCCGACGAGCGCGCCGCCGAGGGCCTCGACTCCGACGGCGACGGGATGCCCGACTTCCGCGACACCGACTCCGACAACGACGGCTTCGGCGACCGCGACGAGTCGGTGCGGAGCTACACGGGCTACGAGACGGCCGCGCGGGCGTTCCTGTGCGGCGCGCCGGCCGACAACTGCGACGCGCCCCCCGACGCGCTGCCCAACTACCGCGACCCCGACGCCGACAACGACGGCCTCACCGACGTCGAGGAGCGCATGGCGGGCACCAACCCCTGCTCGGAGGACAGCGACCGCGACGGCTTCGCCGACCTCGCCGAGGTGGTCGCGCGCACCGACCCGCGCAGCGCCGCGTCGCAGCCCCCGATGAGCTCCCTCTACGTGGTGCTGCCGTACTACGCGCCCGCGGCGCGCGGGCCCCGCGAGACGCGCGAGTTCACCTTCGAGACGCGCATCCGCGAGGCCGACGTGTTCTTCCTCGTCGACAACTCGGCCAGCATGGATCGCACGATCGACAACCTCCGCCGCAGCTTCAGCACGGTGATCGTGCCCGGCGTGCGGGCCGCCATCCGCGACGTGCGCATGGGCGTCGGCAGCTTCGACAGCATGCCCGACGGCGTCGACGGCAACGCGGGCACCGCCGCCCTCGCGGGCGACTACACCCTGTGGATCCGTCAGCGACTTACGGCCGACACGGCGGCCGTACAATCGTCCTTCGACACGATGCGCACGATCGTGGCCGACTCGTCGATGCGCTACTTCGGCGGCGACGCGCCCGAGTGCCAGACCGAGGCGCTCTACCAGCTCCTCGCCGGCGCCGGTCGCCGCGCGCGCGCGGGCGTCGACCCCGCCGACCCCGCGGCGGTGCGCAGCACCGTGAACGCGCTCGACCCCATGGGCAGCGGCTGGGCGGGCCAGGTCGACACCGCGCGCGACTGCCCCGGCACGCGCGACGCGTACGGCTGGGGGTGCTTTCAGCAGGGCCGGGTTCCCATCCTCGTGCTCGCGTCGGACAGCGAGTGGTACGACGGCCCCGACCCCACGTCGCCCACCAGCATCGAGGGCCACCGCTACGCCACCGACCTCGCGCCCGAGCTCCTGCGCCGCGGCGCGCTCGTCGTGGGCATCGACGTCAACGAGTCGCTGATGCGCGGCTACACCTTCTCGAACTCGGTGCGCCTCGCGGCCCTCACGCGCACGCTCAACGCGATGAACAGCGAGGTGGCCTTTCACCCCGCCTCGGCGGGCGGCCTCGACCGCATCGCCACCAACATCGTGCAGGCGATCACCACGCTCGCCAACGAGACGCGGCAGAACATCACCACGGCGCCCGAAGCCGACGCGACGGCCACGGGGCTCCCCATGGGCCGCACGACGGCGGACTTCATTCGCTCCGTCACGCCCGTGCGCGCGATGCCCGAGGCTCCCACGGGCTACGAGCGCCGCGACGCCACCACCTTCTTCAACGTGTCGCCCTCGACCCGCGTGGTGTTCCGCGCCGAGTTCTACAACGACTTCGTCGAGGGCGGCGACGCGGCGCGGGTGTTCCAGTCGACCATCGTGGTGCGCGGCCGCGCGGGCACCGTGGTCGACCGTCGCCCGGTGTACATCGTGGTTCCCGCCCGCGGCGGCGGCCTCCCGCCGGGCTGAGCGCAACGCGCCTCAAGGCGCCGCGAACACCTCGTCGAGCTCCACGCGGCGCCCGCGCGGCGCGCCCGCGGCGTCGGCGTGGGCGGCGTCGAGGGCCGCGAGAATCGTCGACAGCGTGGTCTGGTCGAGCACCGTCGCGGGGTCGAGCCCGTCGAGCGCGACGCCCTCATAGTTCTTCGGGCACGCGTCGAGGAGCGGGAGGCTGCGCGCCGCGTCGCGAAACCGCAGGGCCAGCCCGTGCGTGCGGCAGATCACCGGGCGCGCGTCATACACGTCGCAGCGGCCGCCCGCGTCGAGGGCCGCGCACCGGCCCTTGTCTCCGTGGAGGGCGCGCTCGCGCAGCGCCGCGCGGGCGCTCGCGTCGAGCGT
>CAISKJ010001460.1 GCA_903885885.1 uncultured delta proteobacterium | reverse complement strand
GTCGGCGGCGAGCACTGCGCGCAGTTCGAAGGGAACGCTCAGCACCCACTGGCGCACGGGCACCGCGGGTAGCACCCGGTCGACGGCGCGCGCCGCGGTCTCGCTCATGCGTCGCCCGCCGCATGACGGGCACACACCGCGCAGCTTGCAGGAGAAGGCCACGAACATGTCGTGACCACACGCCGTAGGGGAGCTCATCGGTTCACGACGGGCACTCGGGCCGTCACCGCAGACGCGGCGCCCGCTCACGCGGGCACGCTGGTATTTGCCACGGGCACTTGCGCGCTCGCCACGGGCACTTGCTACGCTGCGGTCAGCCTTCGCTCGATGCGATGCCCCGGAGCAGCTCGAGAATCGCCTCGGGCTCGTGGCGCTCGGCGTACTCGCGCGACCACTCGAGGTGCACCGCGGGGAGCGCTTCCGCCACGGGGAGATCGACGCTCGCTCGCACGAAGGTCCACACGTCGCCGACCGTGTAGCAGCCGTACTGCGTCACCGTTCGCGCCGTCGCCTGGCGTCGCAGGGCGGCCGCCGCGAGAATGGCCCCGAGCATCTGCGGCCGCGGGTCACTCGCGTCCATGCCCCGCTTCGCCTCCACGACGAGGAGGTAGGGGAGGTCGGGCGTGCCGCGCAGGGGGCTCTCGGGCGCCAGCACGCCGTCGATCACGCCGGTGAGCGTGTGCGGCGCCGCGGCGTCGCGCGAGGGGATCGACGCCGTGAGCGGCACCTGCGACCACGCCTTCACGTCGCGCACCTCCGCGAGCATGAGCAGGGGGTAGATCACGCGCGACCAGACGGTCGACTCGTTCATCGCCGTGGCCGAGGCCCCGAAGTTCTTCGACGTGTAGAACGCGACGAAGCGTCGGTCGTCGTCGCTGAGCTCCGACGCCGAGAGCGAGCGCCACGGCTCGTCGGTGACATCGTGGCCCGTGAGACGGCAGAGCGTCTGCAGTGACTCGACCGTGAGGCTGGCAAGAGAGAGCGAGCTCACGCCCTCGAACTACCGCCCCGCGCAGCGTCACCGCAAGCATCGGGAGGGAGAATCCACCCGATACCCTCCCCGCCCCCTCCCGACAGCCGATCGACGCCGTTGCGCCTGGGCTCCGCACCGCGGCGTTGAGTCCGCGCAAGAATGCGGGCACTGTATTTCAGTGGAAAGACTACGCGCGCTCTCGTTGGGGGTAGGGCTCGCGGCGCTGGGTTGCAGCGGTGACTCGGTGGTGCGCGCGACGGGCCCCGTGGGGCCCTATCCGAGCGTGATGGTGGCCGGGCGCTACGAGGTGGTCGAGCGCTTCCTCGACGGGCGCGACGCGCTCACCGTGGTGGGCGACTGCAACGGCGACGGGCGCGTCGACTTCGTCAACATGGCGACCCTCTACGTGCAGCGCGCCGACGGCAGCTTCGCGCCCACCGTGCTCGACAACATGTCAGGCCGAAAGGCCGGCACGCTGGTAGACCTCGACGGCGACGGCGCGATGGACCTCGTGCTCGCCGGGGCCGACGTGTCGTGGCGCCGCGGCGACGGCGCGTGCGGCTTCGGCGCGGCCCGCCCCATCGCGCCCGACGTCGACGGCGAGCCCGGGCAGATTCTCGTGCGCGACGTCGATCAAGACGGCCTCGCCGACCTCACCGTGGCCCGCCAGGAGCGGCGCGACGCGGCGTTTCAGCTCCTCGTGGCGCGGGGCGACGGGCGCTTCGACGACCGCACGCCGCCGCCCACCCCGCAGCCGCAGCACCAGGACGTGCCCTATCGCACCTTCGCGACCTTCTACGACGACGTGGATCGCGACGGCACCCTCGACCTCTTCGCCCTCACCGACCACGACCTCGGGTGGTTCGCGTGGGGCCTCGGGGGCGAGCCGTTGGCCTTCGCGCAAGACCCCGCGGTCACCGCCAACATTACGCCCATCAGCCCGATGGCCCTCGCGCCCATCGACGCCGACCGCGACGGCGTCTTCGAGTACTTCGTGAGCGGCACCTTCGGCAACCACCGGCTCTACCGCTACGCGGGCGACCGTCGCCTCGTCGACGCGGCGGCCCGCGCGGGGCTGCGCGAGCCGGGCTCGCGCGACGACGGCTGGGGCGCGCTCGCCTTCGACGCCAACCTCGACGGCCACCCCGACCTCCTCGTGCGCGAGGAGCCCGACGACCACAGCGGCGACGGCCCCGTGCGCCTCTTCGCCAACCGCGGCGACGGCACCTTCGGCCTCGCCCCGGTGATCGACGCGCCGCTCTCAGGCACCAGCCTCGCGTGCGCCGACTTCGAAGCCGACGCGCGCGTGAGCTGCCTCGCGCGCGACCGGGGCATGCGCGGCCTCGTCCTGCTGCGCAACCGCATCGAACACGTCGGCGGTTGGGTCGGCGTGCGACTGCGCGGCACCGTGTCGTCGCCCGACGCGTCGGGCGCGCACGTCTCCCTCGACGGCGCGCGACCTCCGCTCGTGGTGATGGCCGGCGGTCAATCGCCCACGCTCGGCGAGCACGACCGCGGCGTGATCCTCGCCGTCGGCGCCGCCACCACGGCGTCGGTCACCGTGCGCTGGCCCAGCGGCATCGTGCAACACGTCGCGGGCCTCACCGCGGGGCGCTACGCCACGGTCGTCGAGCCCGCCGCGCTCACCCTCTCGGCGCGCGTCGCCGCGGCCGACGGACGCTCGCAGGTCGAGGTGATCGCCGACCCCCGCGCCGTCGGAGCGAGCGCCGTAAACATCTCGTGCGAAGGCGTTTGCGCGTGGAGCGGCCCCGCCACCGTCGACGCGCAGGGCAGGCACCACCGCGCGCTCGTCGCCCCCGCGAGCGCGGGCCTCGCGCGCGTGGCCGTCGCGCTCGACGGGGTGCCCCTGCGCGTGCGTCCTCGCGTTCGCTGGGAGTGACGTCTCACTCCCCGGACTCACGAATCACCAGAAGGTGAGGTTGTTGCGAATGTCGGCCTTCAGCGAGCCCCGGCCGTCGGGCGTCAGCCGCGCGCTGCCCTGTGCGACCCCAGAGCCGTACTCCGCGCTCTCGACCTCGCAGGTCCAGACCAGGGCGCCGTTGCGGACCACCACCGGGACCAGCGACCAGTACGCGATCCGGCGCAGGCCGGTCGGCGACGCGAAGACGTAGGCGCCGTAGAGGAGCGCCCCGCCCTGCGGGAGCACCTCGCCCGCGTGGTCGCCGCCGAGCGGGACGCCCATCGGGTCCATGCCGATCACGATCCGGGCGGTGTTCCACGCCGGGATCCCTTCGGGAGGGACAGCGAAGCTGGAGGCGCTGGACACCCGGAAGCGCGTGCGCGGATCGAGGACGGTGTCGATGTACCCGACGCGATTGGCCATCGCCGGCGAGGTCGGATCGAGACCGTACCTCGTCACGAAGAACTCGACGGCCGCGGCGTCGTCCGCGGCCACGCGCGCGTCGTCCCAGCCGAGCACGGTGCGATCCACGTGGTCGGTGCGCCAGCGCCCGGGCATCGACGTGGCCATGGCCCCGGGGAGCTCGGGCGGCGGCGTGTTCGGGTCGAAGGTGCCGTCGGCTACGATCGCGATCGCGGCCGAGGCCCCGAGGAACGGGGCGGGCTCATCCTTGCCGGCACAGGCGGCGAGAGACAAAACGAGCAGCGCGGTGGCAGCGTGGCGAGTGCTGATCATCATTGCGTGACTCCTCGAGGCTGCGGGGCCCCGTCAAGGTCTCAGAGGCCCTCTGGCCGGCCAGCCCACGCGAAGCGGGCTGTGCGCCCACAGGCATCGAGGATGTCGACGTGGAGCTGGAGCCGGGCGTCGCGCGGCGGGGTGGAGAGCACCAGAAAGTAGCCCCCGAGCCAGACCCGGCCCTTGTCCTCGCGCCAGGTGGGGTACCCGGGCAGGGCCTCCACGCTCGCCCGACCCGCGCTGCCCGGCGTCCCGCACGTCGCGTCGCACCACGCCGCGGAGAGCTCGATGCGGGCCCCCGACCGTTCGCGGCTCGGGTTCTCGATCGCGACCGTCAGCAGAAGGTGTTGACCTCCCTGCGGCCCGAACTGCACGCGCGGCGGCGCCGCGTCGTCAACCCGCTCGAGCGCGCGCGCGCCGGCCGCCTCGTGGAGCGTGACGAGCAGCGACGGCAGCGGTCCGCACGCTCCGACCGAGAAGCGCGCACCGCGCGCGTCGCCACCCGAATCGGCGCCGCAGGCCGAGGTCACCACGAGGGCAAGCGTGGCGAGGATGCGGTCCTGTGATAGGGGAAAACCCAACGTCGCGCTTCTACAACGCGCAGCCTTCCGCTGCAACGGGCCCCCGGGGCGGAGGTTCCCTCGATCGGGAGCGGCGCGCAGCTCTCCCTCGTCGGAGGGCCGCGCGCGACGCCTACGGGCGTGCACGGCGACGTTGCGCGACGCCCGCAGGGGCCTCGAACAGGTCGATGTGGCGCGCGCTACGGCGGCACGGCGACGAGCCATCCCTCGCTGCGGAGCGCGTCGATCACGCGGTGAATCTCCTGCGCGATTGTGCCTTCGAGGCGTACCCCGAACTCGATGTTGTTCGCGAGGCCGCCGACGGTGAAATTGGCCGACCCCACGAGCGCGCACTCGCGGTCCGCGACGAGCACCT
>CAISKJ010001459.1 GCA_903885885.1 uncultured delta proteobacterium | reverse complement strand
GGGCGGCGTCGGCGCCGCGGGCTCGCGCGGGTGCGCCGCGTCGGGCGGAGCCTCGCCTGCGGGGCGATCGGCGGGGCGTCGCGGCGTGGGCGTCGGGGCCTCGCCGAACTCCGCGCGGAGCTTGCGCGCGAGGTGCTGCAGCATCATCGACTCGACGTAGGCGGGCATCGACGGAATCTGCACGATGACCCGCGTGCCCTGACGCCCGTCGACCTCGGAGCGGAGAATCTCGACGGAGCCGGGCACCGAGCGGCGCCCCTCGCGGTACTGAAACGTGAAGTACCCGAGGTCGCGGTCGCGCTCGTCGATGGTGAAGCCGAAGTCGACGCGCACCATGCGGACCGCGGCGTTCCAGGTGGTGTCGAGCGCGTAGGGCTCGTCGCGTACGGTGCGCGCTGCGGCCTGCGCCGAGGCGAACGTGAGCCCGAGCGCGAGGGCGGCCTGGAGGAGCGTGGTACGCATGATCGACGGTGCGTACCGCGCGACCGTCGAGGAGCGCCAACTCCCTGCAATTCGTGTCGAAAACTTGCGCGCTAGGAGGCGCGCGGCGGCGACTCGTCGTTGAGTGCCGAGCGCGGGTCGATGTGGCCCACGGCCATGGCGCCGAAGCCCGTGACGAGCGTAAAGACGAACTGCGAGGCGTAGAGCAGGAACACGTACGCGACGCCGCGCTCGCGGATCATGTCTTCGGGGAAGTACATGCGCAGCGCGAGGTACACGAAGACCTGAAAGGTGCCGAAGAGGCCCGGGCCCTGCGGGAGAAGAATCCCGATCGCGAGCACGCCCATCACCGCGAAGCCGTGGCCCGGCGTCATCGGGAGGCCGCAGCCCCAGCCGAGGAACCACATGCCGAGCGCGTTGACGCTCCAGTAGATGGCCGTCTGGAGCATGAAGGGGCCCATGAGCTTCGGGTCGGGCAGCGAGCGCAGGCCGTCGGCGAGGCCGCCCACCATGCGCGACAGGCGCTCGGCGAGCCCCCTGCTCACGAGCCCCACGACCTTGAGCGTGGCGGTCTCGGCGAAGTTGCGCGCGACGAGGAACACCGCGAGCACCGCGAGGGCCGACGAGAAGAGCCCGAAGCTCGCGTACCCGTACTGCACCACCCGCGCGACGGGGAAGCCGAGGAACACCACGCCGTCGAGGGGCAGCCGCGGGATGAACGCGAGCGTGCCGACCAGGAGGATCGCGACGAAGAGCCCGTCGAGCACGCGCTCGGCCGCGATGGTGCCCATGGCCGCCGAGCCGCTGACGCGGCCGTCGCGGCGGATGAGCACGGGGCGCACCACCTCGCCCGCGCGAAAGGGCAGCATCATGATGGCCATGAAGCCCACCCACGCGATCGCGATGATGCGCGACGTGGGCACCGTCGCGACGGGGCGCAGGAGGTAGTCCCACCGCCACGCGCGGAACCAGTGCACGCAGACCAGCGAGGCGACGTAGACCGCCACCGTCCACCAGCGAACGTGCGCGAAGGCCGCCGCCGACGGGAGGAGGGGCACGCCCCCCCGTCGCATGAGCCACACGAAGAGGCCCGCGACCATGAGCGACCCGAGGAAGTAGATCGGGAGGCGCCGCGAGCGGTCGCCAGATGCGGGAGGGATGCTGTTGTCTGAAGGGCTCGCCACGGGAGGACCGCGGCGCTTCTACCATGATCGGCGCGCGCGACGCACCGCCGCGATGCTCAGAGCCGAACGACCTTGTTCGCAGGCACGTTGGCGAGCTTGCGGGTGACGGCGCGGGTGTCGAACACGACGGGCGCCGTCGCGAGGATGCGGGCGTAGTCGAAGTTCGTGTGGTCGGTGACGATCACCGCGATGTCGTAGCCCGAGGCGTCGACGTCGGCGGGCTTGCTGTGGATCACCAGCGAGCCTTCGCGGAACTCGGGCACGTACGGGTCGACGTAGTCGACGTGGGCGCCCTTCTGGTGAAGGAGCTCGATCACGTCGATGGCGGGCGACTCGCGCATGTCGCTCACGTCGCGCTTGTAGGCCACGCCCACGACGAGCACCTTGGCGCCCTTGAGGGCCTTGGCGTGGTCGTTGAGAATGTCTTGCACGCGGAGCACGACGTGGCCGGGCATACCCGAGTTGATCGAGTCGGCGAGCTCGATGAACTGGGCGTTGTACTTCACCGCGCGCAGCTTCCACGAGAGGTAGAGCGGGTCGATGGGGATGCAGTGCCCGCCGAGGCCGGGCCCCGGGTAGAAGGGCATGAAGCCGAAGGGCTTGCTCGCCGCGGCGTCGATGACCTCCCAACAGTCGAGGCCGAGCTTGTTGCACATGACCGCGACCTCGTTGACGAGGCCGATGTTCACCGCGCGAAAGGTGTTCTCGAGGAGCTTCACCATCTCGGCCGAGTCGGTGCTGGTCACGGGCACCACGTGCTCGATGATCTGCGAGTAGAGGGTGCTCGACACCTCGAGGCACGCGGGCGTCATGCCGCCGATGACCTTCGGTGTGTTGTGCGTGCCCCACTTCTTGTTCGACGGGTCGACGCGCTCGGGGCTGAAGGCGAGAAAGAGCGTCTCGCCGATCTTGGCGCCGGCGGCCTCGAGGCGCGGCGCGACGAGCTCGCGCGTGGTGCCCGGGTACGTCGTCGACTCGAGCACGACCACCATGTTGTCGTGGATGTGCCGCACGATCGCGTCGGTGGCGCTCACGATGTACGAGATGTCGGGCTCCTTGGTCTTGTTGAGCGGCGTGGGCACGCACACGATGACCGCGTCGGCGTCCTTCATCACCGACTCGTCGGTGGAGGCCGTGAGCTTGCCCGCGGCGACGAGGGGCTCGAGCACCTCGGTGGGGATGTCTTCGATGTACGAGACGCCCCGCTTGAGGGAGGCGACCTTGCGCTCGTCCTTGTCGTACCCCGTGACGTGAAAGCCCGCCTGGGCGAACTCGACCACCAGCGGCAGGCCCACGTAGCCAATGCCGATGACCACTACGCGCCCTTCACGGCGCTTCAGACGTTCGATGAGATTCATGGCAACTACCGCCCTCCGATGCTGCCGCCCGCCCACGCGTTCACGTGGTCTTCGCGCGGCCCGTGTTGAGAACCCTGGTGGGTCCGTCGATCAGCAAACGTCGCACACTCGCGTCGCCCGCGCGCTTGCGAAGCGCCGCGACGGCCTCGATCACCGTCGCAACGTCGGACGGCTTGTGGGCGTCGGTGCACGCGGCCACGTAGCCGTTCGCGTCGAGGATGCGCTCGGCGCACTCCTGCGCGCGGCGCCCGTACGCGCCCACGAGAGACATCAGGTCGAGCAGGGGCCAGCAGCCCGCGCCCACGAGCTCTTCGAAGCGATCGGCGGAGCGTTGCACTGGCACGTACCGCTCGGGGTGAGCGAGCACGGGCCGCACGCCCGCGCGCTGCATGCGCCATAGCTGAAGCTCGACGCGCAGCGGGATGTCTTCGTACTGAAATTCAACGAGGGCCGCCGCCCCGCCGGGGTACGTGAGCGCCTCGCCCTTCTGCAAGAGCTCTTTGAGCACGTCGTCGAACATGTGCTCGCCCGCCAGGAGCAGCTCGGGCAGCGCCTCGCCCCGCGCCTGCGCGGCGTCGAGCGCCGGGCCGAGCACCGTGCGCGCCGCGTCGCGGGTGTGCGCGCGGTTGTCCCACACGCCCGTGCGCACGTGCGGCGTCGCGACGACGGTGTCGAAGCCCGCGCGCTTGAGCGCGACCAGCAGGGCCGCCCCCTCGTCGGCGGAGCGGACCCCGTCGTCGATGCCCGGGAGCGGGTGGCAGTGCAGGTCGATGAAGCCCATCAGAGTCGCGAGGGTGCGTTCGGTACCACCATTCGCCCCCTCGCGTCGAGACGCGAAGCCCGCGGCCGCGAGACTTCAGAGCCCCCGCGCCGCGGCCAGCGCGCGCGCCGCGTCGAGCAGCGCCTCGCGCGTGTTCTGCGCGGGGTCGTCGAGCACGCGCTCGAGGAGCGCCGCGAGGATCTCGCCGAGCGCGCGCGAGGGCTTGAGCGAGAGTTCGCGCATGAGCACGGCCCCGTCGACCGCGAGCTCGCGCTGCGTGAGCGCCGCGCCCGAGGCCCGCACGGCGGCCACGCGCGCCGCGAGCGCGTCGAGGCCCGCGAGGCGCCCGGCCACGGCGACGCCCGAGGCCTCGTAGTCCGCGCGCAGGAGGGCGAAGAGGTCGTCGAGGGCCGCGGTCGTCACCCGTTGCACGAAGCGCCGCACGTCGGCGTCGCGCCACGCATCGGCGTAGCCCACCACGTGGTGTCGGAGCAGGTGCGTCACGCGCACGCGCTCCTCGTTGGAGAAGCGCCACGACTTCATCCACGCGTCGGCGAGGTCGGCGCCCACGCGGGCGTGGTGCGCGAAGGTCGTGGCGCCCGTGGCCGCGTCGGCCGCGCGCGTCGGGGGCTTGCCGATGTCGTGGAGCAGCGCCGCGATGCGCAGCCCCGCGTCGCGCGGCGTGGCGTCGAGG
>CAISKJ010001458.1 GCA_903885885.1 uncultured delta proteobacterium | reverse complement strand
GTCGATGGTCTCGCTCACCGTGACGCTCTCACTACCCCAATACGCGCGTTTGCTACAGCGCGCCGAGCACGGCCACGAAGGCTCCGCCCGCCGCGGGCCCCACGACGATCGCGCGCCGCGTCTCCGCGCGCCCTCCGCGCCCGAGCGCCCACCAGAGCACGCCGCCCGCCACGGCCGCCGCGCCGACGCCCAGCGACACGTTGGTGAGCGCGTTGAACGTGTGCGCGTCCCGCTGCGCGCGCGTCGCTGCCTCGACCGCGAGGTCCGACCCCAGCGCGCACTCGCCCGCGGCGCTCCCGCACGCGGCGTCGCGGTCGGCGAGCGCTCCGCCGCGCAGCGTGAAGAACACCCCCGAGGCGACGAGCGACGCGGCTCCGACGCCCATCATCGCCCACGGCCCCGCACCCGCCGAGCGCGCGCCGCTCCGCACTGTGACGGGTGTCACGATGGGCGCCGCGACGGGTGTCACCACGGGCGCAGCGACGGGTGTCTCTGTGGGCGCCGCGACGGGTGTCTCTGTGGGCGCCGTGACGGGCTCGACGGTGCGCGCCGTGAGCGCGGTGACCAGCGCGTGGCACGCGTCGGCGTAGCGCTGCCAGTCGTGGTAGGCCCGGTCGCGCGCGAGGGCGTCTTCGCAGGCGCGCGCGTCGGCGAGCGCGTCGTCGGGGAGCGCCAGGCGCTCTTCGAACTCGGCGAGGAGCAGGTGCAGCGAGGGGGTAGCCCGCATCGCCGAGGCGCTCGCGGAAGCGCTCGCCGAACACGGCCCGCGTCACCATGGCCATGGTGAGACGGTCGGCCAGCTCGATGAGCTCGAGCTCGCCCGACGGGGCGAGCGTGGTGGTCCACGCGTCGACCTCGCGCGCCATCGCGTCGACGTAGCCGCGGAGCTTCTTGCCCTGAAACGCGGGCATCATGATGCGCTTCTGCTCGGCGTACTCCTCGGGCGACGCGGTGAAGAGCACCTTGCCCCCGATGATGGGGACGAGAAACTGATAGACCTCGGACATCGAGAGCGAGGCGTCGGTCTTCTCGAAGAAGTGCCGGATGCGCTCGGCCCCGACGAGCACGGCCGCGGGCTGAAACGCGAGCTTGATGCCGAAGACGGGCCCGATCTGCGCGTGCCCGCGGCGAAAGAGTCCGAGCGGGTCGCGGCGAAAATCCAGGGCGCTGCCGAGCACCGGCAGCCCGCGGAGCATGGGGGGCGGGGGTTCACGTCGGCACCTCCTCGGCGAAGCGCGCGCGCAGCGCGGGGAGCCGCCCGCTCTGGACGAACCACGCGACGGCGTCGCGGAGGGTGTCTTCGAAGGGCCGCGCGCGGTGGCTGAGCTCGCGCGCCGCGCGGCGGCCGTCGATCGTGCGGCTGCCGTGCAGGGCGTAAATGGCCTCGCGGGTGAAGTGCGGCCGCGTGCCGAACACACGGCTCGCGAGGGTGAACGCGTCCGCGGCGAGCTCCTCGAGCGCGCGGCACCACCATGCGCGGCGTCTTGACCCCCGACACGCGCTCGACGGTTTCGAAGAACTCCACCACCGAGCGATAGTGGCCGCTGAGCAGGTAGTTCTCGCCCGTGCGCCCGCGCTCGGCGGCGGCCATGAGGCTCCGCGACACGTCGCGCACGTCGACCCAGTCGAAGCCGCCGTTGCTGGCCGCGGGCATGCGCCCCCGCACGAGCTGCAAGAGCATCTGGCCCACGCGCGACGGGGTGTAGTCGCGCGGGCCGATCACGCCCGTCGGGTTCACGATCACGGCGTCGAGGCCCTGGGCGATCACCTCGCGCACGGCCGCCTCGCCCGCGGCCTTGGTGCGGTCGTAGGTGGGGTGCAGCGGCCCCGGCCGCGCGCGCGTCTCATCGAGCGGAACGTCCACCGGGTGGTGATCGAACGCGTGCACCGAGCTCACGTGCACGTGGCGCCGCACGCCCTCGGCCCGCGAGGCCAGCGCCGCGTTGCGCGCGCCGTCGACGTTGACGCGCCGCACGAGCCCGCCGCGGTCGCCGTCGATCGAGATGAGCGCCGCGAGGTGGTACACCACCTCGGCTCCGCGAAAGGCCGCGCGCAGCGAGTCGGGCTCGAGCACGTCGCCCCAGGCGAGCTCGACGTCGACGCCGGCGAGCGAGGCGGCCGTGTGCGTACGCGGGTGAAGGAGCGCCCGCACGCGGTGACCCCGCGCGATGAGATCACGAACCACCGATGTGGCCGCACGCGCCCGTAACAACGACTTGCATGCCCCTGCGCAGCGCATGGCGTGTGCCACGACGCGAGGGCCGCGATGTCGCGGGCTTCGCGCGGCCGCGAGCGGTCTCGCGCGGTGGCCGGCCAGCGGCCGACGTGCGGCCGGCCACGCGCGCGGTCGCTCAGGGCGCGAGCTGCTCGCAGGTGAGCACGGTCGCGTCGGCGCCCCGGCACATGAACGACGCGGGGCACAGCGCGCCGAGGCACGCGCAGTCGGCCGTGGTGCAGGTCGGCCGCGCGGCGCAGCGGTACGAGAAGTCGGCCACGCAGCTCGAGCCCTCGACGTGGCGCCCGGTGGGGCACATCCCCGCGTCGTCGGGCGGCAGAAACGCGCCGCCGAGGGTGCGCTGTCGCAGGCAGATCTCGCCCGTCGCGCAGGTGCGACCGCCGCACGCGCCACCCGCGTCGATCGTAACATCGGCCGCAGTGACATCCGTCGCAGTGACGTCGGTCGCGGTCACGTCGGTCGCGGTCACGTCGGTCGCGGTCACGTCGGTCGCAGTGACATCGGTCGCGGCGTCGGCCGTCGAGGTCGAGTCGTCGCAGCCGGGGGTCGCGAGGAGGCCGAGGAGCGCGAGAAGGTAGGCAGAAGATTTGTGCATGGCGGGGGCTATCTACCGCGCCCGCGCGGCCGTCAAGAACGGCTCACCCATTGCGCGTCACCAGTCGCCGCCGCCGTCGCCGCCGCCGACGTCGCCGCCGTCGTCCCAGCCCGAGGCGCTGCCGCCTGCGTCGGGCGCGTCGTCGGCGCCGCCGAGGCCGGCGTGCGCGCCGGGGTGCTCGTCGCGGTTCGCCATCGCGCTGCCGATCGCGTAGCCCGCCAGGCCGCCGAGCGCGGCGCCCGCGATGCCGGTGCCCATGCCGCCGCCCGGCGACGGACCGTACGCGGGCCCGTAGCCAGCGTTGTAGCCGCTGTGCGGGTCGCGGCTCGGACCCCACGCGGCGCCGCCCAGGGGATGGGCCTCCGCCGGGCCGTAGCCCTGCGCGTCGCGGCGGCGCGTGAGGGCGCGCGCCACGAGGGCGATGCCGCCCATCGCGAAGAGTCCGACGAACACGAGGGACCACGGAAAGCCCACGCGGCGCCCCTCGTCGGCGCCGCGCGCGTCGGCGGCGACACCGACCGACGACTGCGCGGCGCCCAGAATGGCCG
>CAISKJ010001457.1 GCA_903885885.1 uncultured delta proteobacterium | reverse complement strand
GGGGCGCGACCCACGGCGAGCGCGGCGTTGCGCGCGCGAGGGCCGCGACGACGAGGGCGCCTCCGAAGGCCGACGCGAGGCCGCAGGCGCGGGACGGGTCGCGCGCGACGAGGTGCGCGACGCGCGCAGCGAGCACGTACACGGGGTAGCCCGGCGGGTGCGGCTCGAAGCGCGCGAGGTCGAAGCGCGTGACGGCCGCGACGAAGCCCACGGCGTCCCAGTCGGCGGGCCACGGCGCGACGAGGGGCGCGAGGCCCGCGAACGCGGCGGCGGCGACGTGCGTTGGGCGCATCGCGCGCGAGTGTGCGCCGCGTTGGCGCTGGGGCGCGAGTGGTGTAGAACCCGCAGCCCGGCCATGGCGAACGGCAAGACGATTCTGCTCATCGAAGACGAGCCGGCCATGGTGCTCGGCCTCACCGACGCGCTCTCCTTCGAGGGGTACCGCACCGTGTCGGCGGGCACCGGGCGCCTGGGCGTCGAGCTCGCCAAGGCCGAGAAGCCCGACCTCGTGCTGCTCGACCTCATGCTCCCCGACACCAACGGCTACGAGGTGTGCACGCAGCTCCGGCGCCTGTCGCGCACCGTGCCCATCATGATTCTCTCGGCCCGCAGCCAGGACGCCGACAAGATTCGCGGCCTCGACGCCGGCGCCGACGACTACGTCACCAAGCCCTTCTCCGTGGGCGAGCTCGTGGCGCGCGTGCGGGCCGTGCTCCGCCGCGTCGAGCGCGCCGTCAACAGCCCCGCCTCGGTGCGCATCGGCAAGGCCGACGTCAACCTCGCGGGCCACACGGCCACCTGCGACGGCCACGAGGAGCCGCTGTCGTCCTACGAGGTCTCGCTCCTCACGCTGCTCCTCGAGCGCGTGGGCGAGTCGGTGTCGCGCGACGAGATTCTCGACAAGGTGTGGGGCGTGCAGGCCATCAACAACCGCGCGGTCGACAACTTCATCGTGAAGCTTCGCCGCAAGGTCGAGGCCTCGCCCGACAAGCCGCAGCACATTCTCACGGTGTACGGCCACGGGTACAAGCTCGTGCTGTGAAGTGTGTTCCGTTCGCGGGCGCGTGAGATACGATGCGCGCGTGATGGGTGATCTTCGCTTCGCACACTTGCTCTCCCTCGCCGCGGCCGCGGCCCTCGTCGGGTCCTGCGCGCCCGAGGTCGAGACCTCCGTCGCGCCGCCGACGATGCGCCTCCTCGGCGGCGCCCTGCTCAGCGAGCTGGGGCCCTTTCACGTTCGCATCTTCGCGAAGACGGGCGCCACGCGCTGCGACGCGGCCCTGGGTCAGGTGCTCGTCAACGGTCGCCGCGACCTCACCATGCTCCCCGGTCGCAACGTGCAGCCCGCCGACCGCTGCGGCGCGCAGTGGGCCACGATGCAGTCGATGTACGGCACCGCGTCGCCCGTCGACGAGTGCATGCGCGGGCAGCAGCTGAGCAGCAGCTTCGCCGCGGGCACCTACCTGGTGCTCGTGCACGGCCAGGGTGATTTTCGCACCGCCACGGGCGAGACGCGCTCGGGCATCCGCGGCTCCGGCTGCGCCGAGGTCACGCTCGCGGCGGGCGCTTCGAGCAGCATCACCCTCGCGATGGTCGAGCAGGTCGACGACCGCGCGGTGTGCGGCGACGGGCGCCTCGACTCCAACGAGAGCTGCGACCTCGCAGCGATGAACGGCGCCGACGGTTCGAGTTGCTCCGCGCAGTGTCAGACCGTGGCAAGCCTCGCGAGCAACAACGCCACCCCCGCGGCCCTCGGCGAGCGCCACCACGCGTCGGTGTCGTGGGGCGCCGGGGCTCCGCTCGTCGTCGGCTTCGACGTGGTGGCGACCGGGGCGCGGGCCTTCAACGACGTGCGCGCGCGGTACTTCACCGTCGACGGCGCGCCCGGCGCGGGGGCCCTCCTCTCCGACGTGGCCCTCGACGACGGCGCGGGCGTGCAGTAGAATCCCGCGCTCACCCCC
Source organism: uncultured delta proteobacterium (assembly GCA_903885885.1). Classification (GTDB taxonomy): domain Bacteria; phylum Myxococcota_A; class Polyangia; order Polyangiales; genus CAISKJ01. The sequence goes on along the minus strand of CAISKJ010001457.1, from coordinate 607 downwards.
GCCACGACGGTGTCGGGCTTCGTCGCCGCGTGGGAGTCGGGCACCGTGCGCAACGTGCTCTCCGAGGCCTTCGCGGGCGACCGCGCGCCGCCCACCACCGCCGACATGCGCTACGTGAGCGTGCCCGTCGCGGCGGCGGGCACGCAGCGCACGCTCCCCTCCGTGGCCGTCGCGGGCGCTCGCGCGATGGTCGTGTGGCGCGAGGGCACCGACGCGTCGGCGACGCTCTTCGCGGCGACGTACCCCGTGGCGCTCCCGCTCGGCGCCCCGTCGGCGCCCGTGCAGATCGCGACGGCGACGGTGGGCGCGCCGCGCGCCGTGGCCCTGCGCGACGGCACCTTCGCGGTGGTGTACGCGTCGGCGGGCGACATCTTCGCGCGGCGCGTGACGGCGATGGGGGCCGCCGCCGGCGACGCCTCGCTCGTGAGCCCGGTGAGCGCGCAGATTCAAGATCAGCCCGCGGCCGCGGCCCTCGACGACGGGCTCGTGGTCGCCTGGCGCAACGAGGTCAACGACGCGAGCAACAGCCCCACGATTCGATGGGCGCGCGTCGGCGCCAACCTGCAGCGCGTGGGCGACGCGCGCGAGGCGCCGACCACCACCGCGG
>CAISKJ010001456.1 GCA_903885885.1 uncultured delta proteobacterium | reverse complement strand
ATGAGGGCGAGCACCACCTCGCGGGCGCGCTCAACCCCGGCGTCGAGGTACACCGCCGCGAAGGCCGCCTCGAGCGCGTTGGCGAGCAGCGATGCCTTGGTGCGTCCACCCGTGCGCTCCTCGCCGCGGCCGAGGCGCAGCGCGTCGCCGATGCCAAGGCGCGCGGCGGCCTCCGCGAGGCGCGTCTCGTTGACCACTGCGGCGCGCATGCGCGTGAGCTCCCCTTCGGCCGCCTCGGGGCAGCGGGACCACAGCGCGTCGCTCACCGCGAGGGAGAGCACCGCGTCGCCGAGAAACTCCATCCGCTCGTTGTCGCCATGGGATTTGCCCTTGCGCGCCGCCGCCGACTCGAAGGCCGCAGACCGGTGCGTGAGCGCCACCTCGAGGAGGCGCGGATCACGAAACTGGTGCCCCAGCGAGGCTGCGAGCGCGAGAACCTTTTCGTCCATGGATTCGCGGGAGAGGGTGGCGCAAGCGGCGCGCGCGCCGCGGTTGGGCGGCGACCCTACACCATCGTCGCCGACAGTGCCCACGAACCCGGCGTTGCTCTACATTCGCGGCCGATGCATCTCGGATCGTGGCCGCCCTGGTACGTGCTCGCGCTCGCGGCGCTGGTGGTTCTGCTGGTGCTCTCGGGCGCCGCGCTCGTGCTCGCGACGCGCTGGGTGGCCTTCTGGCGCCGCAGGCTCAAGCCCTCCGTGGACTTCGACGAGGTGCTCGAGACGCGCACCCGAGACGGCGCCACGCTGGTGCTCGGCCGCATCCGCCCGGTGGGGTCTCCCTCGTCGCTCCCGCCGATCGTGTTCTGTCACGGTCTCGCGATGAACCGCTACGCGCTCGCCCTCGACCCGCGGCGCAGCCTCGCGCGCGCCTTCGCGGCCCGCGGTCGCGACTGTTGGCTTCTGGAGCTCCGCGGCGCCTCGCAAGGCCCCTTGAGCTCCGCGGCGCGCGCGGCCAATTTCGACACCTACGCGGCGCACGACATTCCCGCCGCGCTCGCGTGCGTGACGGCCGCGACGGGCGTCGAGCGCGTCGACTGGGTGGGCTTCAGCATGGGCGGCATGCTCGCGTACGCGCACCTCGGCGCGCTCCGCGGCGACGGCGTGCGGCGCCTCGTCACCCTGGGTTCGCCGGTGCGCTTCCGGGGCTACCCCGCGGCCCGCGCGATGGGCGCCGCGCCCTACGTGTTCACCCCCTTCGGCCTCAAGATCGCCGCGCCGCTCGGGCGGCTCGCGACGAGCGTGGCGCCGCTCCTGTGGCCCGGCCTCCCGCTCTTCGTCACGCGGGGCTTCCGTGGCCACCACTACGACCGTGAGTCCTTGCGGAGCATCTTCGGCGCGTCGTTCTCTGACGTGCCCGCGGGGGTGATGAAGCAGTTTGCCCGCTGGGTGCGCGAAGATTCACTCAACAGCGACGACGGGGCGCACGACTACCGCGAGGGCCTCGCGACCATCACCGTGCCCACGCTCGTGATCTCCGGCGACCGCGACCGCCTGGCGCTTCCGCCGTGCGTGCGCGAGGCCTATGAGCGCATCAGCGCGCGTGAGAGGCGGTACCGCGACGTGGGCCCCGCGTCGGGGGCGCACGCGCACTACGACCACCTCGACCTCATCATGGGCGCGAAGGCGCACGACGAGGTGTTCGAGGACGTATTCGAATGGTTGGGGAGGGAGTGAGCGGAGGGCGCTAGCGAGGGGAGGAGGCGGAGGTCACTCCGCAGCGGTCGCCTTCGGCGCTTCGATGTGCACCGGGAAGGCCGGCGTGCCGGCGAGGCGGCGCACGCGCTTGTTGACCTTGCCGTTGGTGGTGGCCTTGCGGCGGCGAATGCGTTCGGTCTTCTGCGTGAGGGAAACCATCGGAATCGACTCCTGATCGTACGGTACGTGAAACCGCGTAGGGTTACGGGGCGCGGGAAGGTATCTGTGAGACATCGCGCCGTCAACGGCGCGCAGCGGATCGGTGAGCTTCAGCGGGGCGGCAGGATCACGAAGGGGTACGTGATGCGCACCTCGTTGGCCCGAAAGCGCGGGAAGTGGGCGCGGCCGACGACGCCGCTGATGCACTCGCCCGCGGCCGAACCCGCGAACTGACCGCTCACGTT
>CAISKJ010001455.1 GCA_903885885.1 uncultured delta proteobacterium | reverse complement strand
TCCTGGGCATCCCGTAGTGGTGCTGTTCTTGTGTGAAGGGGCAATCTGGGCGAGAGTCGCGAGACGTACTTCGGTGCGAAGGACTGCGCGAACAGAGCCATGTCACTCTTTGAAATGAACGCCACGCTGAGCGCGCCGCAGGACGCGCCGCAGGTCACGGGCACGGGGCCTCGGAGCTCTCCGCCCATGGGGCAGTCGGCGTCGGCGACGCGGAGCCTCACGGTGCTGCCGCGCGTCGAGGTCACGGGCGACGGCGAGGCGCGCATCGTGACGCCCAAGCGGCCCCGCTACGAGACGCTCCAGCGCCTGGGCGAGGGGGCCTTCGGCGAGGTGGCCCTCGTGCTCGACAACGACATCGAGCGCAAGGTGGCCATCAAGCGCATCAAGGCCAACGTGCTCGACGACGACACCCTCCTGCGCTTCGTGAGCGAGGTGCAGTCGGTGGGGCGCCTCGAGCACCCGGGCATCGTGCCCATTCACGACGTGGGGGTCGACGAGAGCGGCTTCTTCTTCGTGATGAAGTACGTCGACGGCGAGACGCTCGAGTCGGTGATCGAGAAGCTCCGCGCGAAGGACCCGGCGTACCTCTCGCGCTACTCGATGGACGCGCGCGCGCAGCTCTTCTTGTCGCTGTGCCGCGCGGTGCAGTTCGCCCACTCGAAGGGCTACATTCACCGTGACATCAAGCCCGCCAACGTGATGATCGGCGCGTACGGCGAGGTGGTGCTCATGGACTGGGGGCTCGCCAAGAAGATCAGCGACACGGGCGCCCACGAGGAGATGTACGCCCGCCGCCCGAGCGGGCAAGACGAGTTCGGCACCATGCTCGGGTACGCCATCGGCACGCCCGCGTACATGGCCCCCGAGCAGGCCCGCGGTGAGCACGACCGCACCGACGGGCGCAGCGACGTCTACTCGCTGTGCGCGGTGTTCTTCGAGCTCCTCACGCTGCACCACTACCTCAAGCCCAAGGGGGGCGCGAAGGAGCTCGTCGAGGCCGTGAAGACCGAGATGCCCATCGCGGGCCCCCTCGCGATGCACCATCGGTTTCAGGTGCCGCCGGAGCTCGCGTGGCTCGTGAGCAAGGGCCTCGCGAAGAGCCCCGCGGATCGGTACCAATCGGTGGGAGAACTCAGCGCGCGCCTCGTGGCGGTGCTCGCGGGCAAGGGCCCCGTGCAGTGCCCCTGCACCGCCCTCAAGCGCGGCGGCGGCGAGTGGAACGACTTCATCGATCACCACCCCATCGCGGCCGTGTGGGTCGCCGTGCTGGCGGCGTTGTTCATCGTGGTCGGCATCGGCGCCACGCTCTGGGCCATCGTTCGCTGATCCTCCGCGTGACGCGCCATGCTGGCGCGCCGCGTTGACGATTTTGGCGAAGACCCCGCTGGCGCCGCGCAGAACACCTGCACTAGCTTCGCGCGCCATGAGCCTGCGCACACTCAAAGATGGGGCGCTCGACTGGTCGGCCACCGTGGCCTCGATCGGCGGGGTGCTCTCGGCGCTCATCACCTTCGATGCGATTCAGCGGGTGGCCATCCGTCGCGGCGCCGTGATGCACCAGCGGTCGGTGAGCGCGATGGCCAAGGCCATCAACCGCGCGTACCGCCTCACGGGCGGCGACACGTCGGCCGAGGGCGTGCACAACGCGCTGCCGGGCAAGGCGTACATCATCGTGTCGAACCACCAGTCGATGTTCGACATCTCGCTCATCTCCGAGTACCTGGCGCACCTGCAGCCGCGGTACGTGTCCAAGCGCGAGAACGCGCGGTACATCCCCGGCGTGTCGTACAACCTCCGCCGCGGGGGCTCGGCGCTCATCGACCGAAAGAACCCCGAGCAGTCGCGCGAGGCCATCACCACGGTCGCGAAGCGCATGCTCACCGAGGGGTGGAGCGTGGTGATCTTTCCCGAGGGCACGCGCTCGCGCGACGGTCGGTTGAAGAACTTTCGCGAGGGCGGCCTGCGCACCCTGCTCGAGAACGCGCCGGGCGTCGAGGTGCTCCCGGTCACCACCAGCGGCGGGTGGGAGGTCTTCAAGCACGACCTCAAGCCCGTGGTGCGCAACGTGGTGATGCACCTCAAGGTGCACGCCCCCGTGGCCCCGCCGCCGGTGGGCGACGACGCGGCCTTCAAGGGCTTCTTTCAGCGCGTGCAAGACATCATTCGCGGCGGCCTCCCCGATGGGGGCAACGGCCTGCTGCTGCAGCCGGCGTAGTCGCGCCGCGCCCGATCGCCCCGCCGCGCACGCGCTGTCGCGTCGCCGGTCACGGCCCGCATACATTGCGCTTCGCGTGAAGTGTTCCTTCGGATTCGAGGGCGAGTCCGTGTAGACTCTCGCGCAGGGCCACGGACCTCGTGGCGGTAGAGGGCAGACTCGGACCTCGAAGGCAATTCATGGTCATGCAGCGCTTGGTAGCCGCGGAGTCGGTGGAGACACACCCGGATCGGATTGGCCCCTATCGCATTCTGGGCATGCTCGGCGAAGGCGGCATGGGCGTGGTGTACCGCGCCACCCACGTCGACACCGGCGCGCTCGTGGCGCTCAAGACGGTGCACACCTCCAACGAGCGCATGCTGGCGAGCATCCGCCGCGAGGTCCACGCGCTCTCGCGGCTGCGGCACCCGGGCGTGGTGCGCACCGTGGGCGAAGGGGTCGACAACGCGCTGCCCTGGTACGCGATGGAGCTCCTCGAGGGCCTCACGCTCCTGCGCTTCGCCCGCACCCGGTGGAACGCCGTGATCGCCACGCTCGCCACGGAGGACGCGTCGGGCATCGTGTCGGGCATCGGCCTCGCGGGCCAGGCCGCCGCCGACGAGGAGCGCGAGGCGCTCAAGGCACGCCTCCCCGCCGACGTCTTGCGCGGCCAGCCCGCCGCCGCGGGGCACCTGCCCGAGGTGCTCTCGCTCGTGCGACGGCTCTGCGCGCCCCTCGCGTTCTTGCACGGCGAGGGCATCGTGCACCGCGACCTCAAGCCCGAGAACGTGTTCATCCGCCAGGGCGACGTGCCCGTGCTCGTAGACTTCGGCCTCGTGGCGAGCTTCGAAGGCGCGCGCGGCCGCGACTCCCTCGAGCTCGCGGGCACCACCATGGGCACGCCCGCGTACATGGCCCCGGAGCAGATTCGCGGCGAGGTGGTCGACGCGCGCGCCGACCTCTACTCCCTCGGGTGCCTGCTCTTCGAACTGGTGACGGGCCGCGTGCCCTTCGTCGCGGGCTCCACGATGGAGCTCGTGGGCAAGCACCTCCTCGCCACGCCGGTGCGCCCCTCGGAGCTCGTGACGGGCGTCTCGCCCGCCCTCGACGAGCTCATCCTGCGGCTTCTCGCGAAGTCTCCGCGCGACCGCATCGGCCACGCCGACGACGTGGCGAGCGCCCTCCTGCGCCTCGGCGCCGAGGCGGCCACGGGCTACGACGACGCGCCGCGCGCCCACGCGTACCTCTACCGCCCGGGCTTCACGGGCCGCGACGAGATCTTTCGCAAGCTGCGCGCGCCCATCGACGGCGCCAAGCACGGCACCGGGGCGCTGGTGTTCCTCGCGGGCGAGAGCGGCGTCGGCAAGACGCGCCTCGCCACCGAGGTGGGCCGCTCGGCCACCGGGTCGGGGCTCCGCGTGGTGGCCTGCGAGTGCGTGCCCTTCAACGTGGCCGAGACGGAGGGCGCCGATTACAACGGCGCGCCGCTGCACCCCTTCGCGAGCTTTCTCGAAGCCGTGGCCGACCGCTGCCTCGAGTTCGGCGCGCCCGAGACCGCGCGGCTCCTCGGCGCCCGCGGGTGGGTGCTCGCGCAGTACGAGCCGTCGCTCTTGCGCGTGCCGGGCCTCAACGATTTCGCCAGGCCCGCCGACCTCTCGGCCGAGGCCGCGCGGCAGCGCCTCTTCGCCGACCTCGCCCACACCCTCGCGGCCTTCGCGCACGAGCGCCCGCTCTTTCTGCTCATCGACGACCTGCAGTGGGCCGACGAGCTCACCCTCGCCTTCCTCGAGTCGCTGCCCGCGGCGTACTTCGAAGAGCACCCCGTGGTGATGCTCGGCACGTGGCGCAGCGAAGAGGCCAACGACGTGCTGCGCCGCCTCGCCGCGATGCCCCACGCCACGGCGCTCGAGCTCAACCGCATGGACGCCTCCGCGGTCGGCGAGATCGTGGCCGCGATGCTCGCGCTCCCGAAGGCCCCCGAAGGGTTCGTGCAGTTTCTCGCGGGCAAGAGCGAGGGCAACCCCTTCTTCGTGGCCGAGTACCTGCGCACCGCCCTCGCCGAGGGGCTGCTCTTCCGCGACGACGACGGCCGCTGGCGCGTCAAGGTCGAGGGCGGCGACGTGAGCGACCGCCTCGAGCGCTTGCCCCTCCCGGTGCAGGTGCGCGAGCTCGTGACGCGCCGCCTCGATCAGCTCTCGCCCGCGTGCGGCGAGCTCGTGGCCGTGGCCTCGGTGCTGGGCCGCGAGGTGCAGGGCGACCTCCTCGGCGACGTGGGCCGCGTCGAGGCCGCCCTCG
>CAISKJ010001454.1 GCA_903885885.1 uncultured delta proteobacterium | reverse complement strand
TCGAGCACCGAGAAGAAGGACGAGAAGGCCGAAGCGAAGGCCGAGCCCAAGGTCGAGATCGTGAAGGAGGTGCCCAAGGCGGTGATCGCCGCGCCGGCGCCCGTCTCCACGGGCTCGGAGGCGGCGGCCGAGTACGGTCCGCTCTTCGCGAAGGCGCCCACGCTCGGGCCGCAGCGCAAGACGGTGCGCTACCGTCTGCCGAAGAAGCGCCGTGGCTTCACGCAAGAGGCCCGCATCGCGGGGCACAAGGTGTTTCTCCGCACGGGTGAGTACGAAGACGGCCAGCTCGGCGAGATCTTCATCGACATGCACAAGGAGGGCGCCGCCTTCCGCTCGATGATGAACTCCTTCGCGATCGCCGTTTCGATGGGCCTGCAGCACGGCGTGTCGCTGGCCGAGTACGTCGACCAGTTTACCTTCACGCGCTTCGAGCCCCAGGGCCCGGTGGAGGGGCACCCGAACATCAAGTTCGCGACGAGCATCGTCGACTACGTGTTCCGCGTGCTCGCGGTGGAGTACCTGCAGCGCTACGACCTGGCCCACGTGCGCCCCGACGAAGACGCCGAAGAGTCGGCGACGTCGGCCCCCGCGCAGATCGCCTCGCCGGACCAGGGCGGCGCCTACGCCTCGATGGAGCTGTCGGCGCGCAACCAGAGCCCGCTCGACAAGCAGCTCGGCAAGATGATGGGCGACGCGCCCTTCTGCGACAACTGCGGGCACATCACCGTGCGCAACGGCGCGTGCTACCGCTGCCTCAACTGCGGCAGCAGCATGGGCTGCTCGTAACAGTCGCGTAAGGGACGGTGAGCGGGGTCGGCGATGCGAGCGGCGTCGTCGGCCCCGTTGGCCGTTGTGGGCGGTCACCGAACAACAGTCGGCGACCGTGAGGGCGCCGCCCCTGTCGGCGATGCCCTAAGCCCGCTGGTTGCGCATGGCGCGCGTGTGCGCCACCGCGGGGTCACTCGCGAGGCGCTTGTACTCCGCCGAGTCGACCGCGTAGCCCGCCACCTTCGCCTCTTCGTTGAAGTGCACGCCCCACCCGTAGCGCTTGCCCAGCGCCGAGGCGCGCAGGCACGGCTGGCCCTTCGCGTAGAACGCCTTCCACGTGGCGCCGCCTTCGGGGTGCTGCGCAGGGTCGAGGCCCTTCTTCGCGAGCTCGGCGGCGAAGAGCACCTGCGGCTGCGTGAACTCGTACGGCGACAGGCACACCATCTCGTAGTGAACCTGCGCCGCCGTGCGCACGCCGTCGCGCGCCTTCGGCACCTCGCCCGTGTTCGCAGGGCAGTCTTCGGCCACCGCGATGAAGGTCTCGTAGCTGTCGAGGTTGGGTCGCGACTCCGCCATGCGCCCGTACTCCCACACCTCGCGCGCACGTCGCAAGCCGGGGTGAGGGCGCGCCGTGACAGGATACGTCCGTCAGAAAGAGGCGCGCTCGGTGGGCCCGCGGCTATCGTACGCGCCCCCCAATGACCACCGGATCCACTTCGAAGGGCGCGCAGGCGCCCGCGATGCAGCAGTACCTCCGCGAGAAGCAGGCGCACCCCGACGCGCTGCTCTTCTTTCGCATGGGCGACTTCTACGAGCTCTTCTTCGACGACGCGCTCACCGCCGCGCGCGCGCTCGACCTCACGCTCACCTCGCGCAACAAGAACGAGCCCGACAGCATTCCCATGTGCGGCGTGCCCTACCACGCGGCGCAGACCTACGTGGCCAGGCTCCTCGACCTCGGCCACGCCGTGGCCCTGTGCGAGCAGCTCGAGGATCCCTCCAAGGCGAAGGGCATCGTCAAGCGCGGCGTGGTGCGCGTGCTCACGCCCGCCCTCGTGCTCGACGGCGACGCCCTCGACGCGCGGTCGAACCAGTTTCTCGCCGCGGCCGTTCCGCCCGATGGGGGCGCCGACATGCCCGGCGCGTGGGCCCTCGCCGCGTACGACCTCACCACGGGAGAGCTCTTCTCCGCAGAGGTTCCCGACGCGATGAGCCTCGTGGGCGAGCTCGCGCGCCTCGACGTGCGCGAGCTCCTGTGCCCCGCCGACGCCGAGGTGTTCGTGCGCGCGCAGGTGAAGATCCTCCCGCGGGTGTTCGTGCGTAGCGCCTCGTCGATGCTCCCCACGGCGGCCGCGGAGCTCATCGCGAAGACCATCCCCGAGGGGGAGGTGCGCTCGTCGCTCGACGGCATGTCACCGGGCGCGCGCTGCGCGGCGGCCATGGCCCTGCGCTACGCGCTCGTGTCGCAGCCGGGGCACGCGATTCCGCTGCAGCGCGTGGGCCGCCTCGACGTGAAGGATCACCTGCACCTCGACGAGACCACGCAGGTGCACCTCGAGATCTTTCGCACGCTGCGCGGCGAGAAGAAGGGCACGCTGCTCGCCCACCTCGATGCGACGGTGACCGCCATGGGCGCGCGGCGGCTGCGCGCGTGGCTCGCGTTTCCGCTGCAAGACCCGCGACGCATTCGCAAGCGCCACGACGCCGTCGACGCGCTGGTGACGTACCCCGAGGTGCGCGATCGCGTGCGTACGGCGCTCGACCTGGTGCCCGACCTCGAGCGCATCGCCATTCGCGCCACGCTCGGCGCAGCGACTCCGCGCGACCTGGGGATGCTCCGCGACGGGCTCGTGAAGGTGCCCGAGGTGATGGCCGCGCTCGCCGCGCAGCCCGACGCCGCCGAGGCGCTAAAGTCGGTTCGCGTGGCCGACGTGTGCGAAGACCTCGCGAAGATTCTCGCGGGCTCGCTCGCCGACCAGCCGCCCGCGCTCGTGGCCGACGGAGGCATCTTTCGCGAGGGCTTCGACCCCGAGCTCGATCGCTACACCGGGCTCATGAAGAGCGGTCGCGACGTGATCCTCGAGCTCGAGCAGCGCGAGAAGGAGCGCACCAAGATCGCGTCGCTCAAGGTGCGCTACAACAGCGTGTTCGGGTACTACATCGAAATTACCAAGGCCAACCTGCACCTGGCCCCGAAGGACTATCACCGCAAGCAGACCATCTCGACGGGCGAGCGCTTCGTCACCGAGGAGCTCATTCAGCTCGAGCGCGAGATCGTCGAGGCGGAAGACAAGGTGCGCGAGATCGAGGCCGCGCGCTTCGAACAGCTTCGCAAGCGCGTCGCCGACAACGCCACGCGCCTCTCGCGCCTCGCGGGCACGCTCGCCGACGTCGATGCGCTCAGCGCCTTCGCCGAGACCGCGCACCGCCACCACTACGTGCGACCCACGGTGGACGATGGCACCGTGATCGAGCTCACCGACTCGCGGCACCCCGTGGTCGAGACCATGCTCGAGCCCGGCGCCTTCGTGCCCAACGACGTGACGCTCGACATGAACGGCGCCCGATTGCTCCTCGTGACGGGGCCCAACATGGCCGGCAAGAGCACGCTCATGCGCCAGGTGGCGCTCATCGCGCTCATGGCGCAGGCGGGGAGCTTCGTGCCCGCGCGCACCGCCCGCATCGGCCGCGTCGACCGTGTGTTTACGCGCGTGGGCGCGTCCGATGACCTCGCTCGCGGCGCGAGCACCTTCATGGTCGAGATGCGCGAGACCGCGTCGATTCTGCGCAACGCGACGGCGCGCTCGCTGGTGCTCTTCGACGAGATCGGTCGGGGGACGAGCACCTTCGACGGCCTCTCGATCGCGTGGGCCGTCGCCGAGTATCTGCACGACGTGGTGCGCGCGCGCGCGCTCTTCGCCACGCACTACCACGAGCTGTGCGCCCTCTCGGAGACGCGCAAGCACGTCGAGAACGTGAACGTGTCGGCGCGCGAGACCGGCGACGACATCGTGTTCTTGCACAAGCTCACGGCGGGCGGCGCGAGCCGCTCCTACGGCGTGGCGGTGGCCAAGCTCGCGGGCCTCCCCGAGCCCGTGCTGGTGCGCGCGCGGGGCCTGCTTAAAGACATGGAGCGCGGCGAGGGGCCCTTTCGCCGACCCGCCCGCCAGATGGGCCTCTTCGAAGAGAAGCCCGCCGCGCAAACGCCCGTGTCGCACCCCGCGCTCGAGGCGCTCACGCACGCCGACGTAAACCGCATGACGCCCCTCGACGCGCTGCACCTCGTGGCCCAGCTGAAGGCCATGGTGACGCCCTCGAAGTAGGGGCGCGAAGTGTGATATGCGCGATAGAATGAAGGCTCGCTCGCGCTCTCTCTTCGCTGTTCCGATCGTCGCGTTCGGTCTCGTAGGGTGCGGGTCTGACCCCGCCCCCGCGCTCGTCGACGCCGCGGTCGATGTGCCCGCTGACCTCGTCGACGCGAGCGCCGACGGCGCCGCCGACGTCGCGCCCGATGTGGCGCCCGACGCGGCCGCCGACGCGGCCGTCGATGCGCCCGCGAAGCCCGTGGCGTCGCCAGCCACGTGCAACCCGCTCTCGATCACGAGCGAGTGCCTGCCGCCGTTTCCGAGCGACTTTCTCACGCGCGAAGACCCGACCACGCCCACGCGGCGCCGGCTCGCGGTGCCGTCGGGCTCGCTCAACACGCCGCCGGGCACCACGCCCATCGAGATGGCGCCCTTCAACCGCGCCGACGGGTGGCCCACCACCGAGCCCCTCGTGGCCCACCTCGGCGTGGCCCTGCGCGCGAGCGACCTCACCGACATTCGTCACCCCGAGCGCTCGATGGAGGCCACCAACCCCATCGCCGTGTTCGACATGGCCACCGGGCGCCGCGTGCCCTTCCTCGCCGAGATGGACGCCAACGCCCGCGACCCGTCGCGCGCCGCGCTCATCATTCGCACGCTCGAGCCCCTCGCCTTCGGCACGCGCCACGTGGTGGCCATTCGCCGCAGCGTGCGCACCGTGGCCGACGCCGAGCCGCCGGCGTCGCCGGGCTTCGTCTCGCTGCGCGACGCCATGCCCTCGACGAACCCGCGCATCGAGGCCGCGCGCGCCCGCTACGAAGAGGTGTTCAGCTTTCTCGCGCGCCAGGGCTACGCGCGCAACGAGCTCTACCTCGCGTGGGATTGGACCACCGCGAGCCGCCAGCACGTGCTCGGCCCCATTCTCTCGATGCGGCAAGAGGTGTTTCGCCGCGCGGGCATGGCCGGGGGCATTCCGTACACCATCGATCGGGTGCAAAACGACCCGAACACCAACACCGCGCGCATCGTGTACGGCACGTTTACGCCGCCCAACTTTCTGGGCGACGACAACACCCTGCGCTTCGCGGCCGACGGCAGCGCCCTCGTGCAGCCGACGCCCATCAGCTACCCCTTCACCATGGTGATCCCCGCGCGGGCGCGGCGCGAGGGGCAGCCCCTGCCGCTGGTGGTGTTCGGCCACGGCGTGTTCGGCCGCGGCGAGGAGTACCTCACCGGCGGCATCGGCACCGACCTCATTCAGCCCCTCGCCGAGCAGGCGGGCGCCGTCGTGGTGGCCACCAACTGGATCGGCCTCTCGGGCGACGACCAGGCGCTCCTCGTGTCGCAGGTGGTGCCCAACATCAACCGCATCAACCTCGTGACCGACCGGCTCACCCAATCGCTGGTGAACAACCTCGCGCTCATCGAGCTCTCGGTGGGCGCGATGGGCGCCGACCCGATGGTGCGCGTCGGCACCAACCCCGTGATCGACCCGGCGCGCGTGTACTACTACGGCGTGAGCCTCGGGGGCATCCAGGGCTCGTCGCTCACGTCGGTGTCGCGGCACATCTCGCGCGCCATCGTGGCCGTGCCCGGCGGCTCGTGGTCGAACATTCTGCCGCGCTCCATCGTGTACGCGCCCATCAAGATGTTCATCGACATCCGGTACCCCGACCCCCTCTTGCAGACGGAGTTTATCGGCCTGCTCCAGGGGCGCTTCGACCACACCGACGGGGTCAACCTCGCCACGCTGGCCTTCCGCGACCCGCTGCCCGACGCCCCGCGCGACCGCCGCATCGTGCTGCAAGAGGCCATCGGCGACTGCCAGGTGCCCAACATCAGCACGCGCATGCTCGCGCGCGCCTTCGGCGTGCGTCAGCTCACCCCCGCGGTCGAGCCCGTGTACGGCCTCATGCCCGTGACGAGCCCCGGCACCGTGAGCGCGCTGGCGCAGTTCGAACTGCCCGCCAACCTCATGCGCTACGCGCCGCCCGAGACCAACCTCGTGCCCACGATGGACAACAACACGCACTCCGACTCGGTGTCGCTCCCCGCGGCGCTCGCGCAGGTGCGCGCGCTCCTCGCCACGGGCTCCATCGAGCAGGCGTGCACGGGCACCTGCAACCCCGACTGAGTCAGTCTTCGCGGTCGACGAGGGGGCGCCGCGTGATGGCGCCCTCCATCGTGCGGTCGCCCACCGTGACGTAGAGCTGCCCGTCGTTGTGCACGAGCGTGAGGCTCATGTTGCGGTCGATCTTCGCCTCGAGGGCGTCGAGGAGCGCCACGTCGACGGAGCACACCTCGATGTCTTCGCCCTTGTGGAGCTTCGCGCCGCGGGCCTCGCGCCGCAAGAGCTCGGGGTCGTCGTGGGTGAACACCGTCACCCGCGCGCCGAGCTTGCTGGCCTTGTGGAGCCGCTCGATCGAGGGCCGCCCGATGTCGACCCAGAGGTCGACGCGGCCGTCGCCCTGGCGCGCCCACACGGCCGGCTCGTCGGTGACGAAGAGGCCCTTCGAGAAGGCGATGCCCTCGACGTAGCAGAGCCCGTACGCGATCGTGCGCAGGAGCATGTAGCGCAGCGACTCGGAGGGGTGCCGCGCGACGCGCAGGTCGAGGGCCTCGTACACGCCGCGGTCGACGTCGGAGAGGTCGATGCGCAGGTGGTGAATGGTGGCGGTGAGGGCCATCGTGCGTCAGCGCGTCGCGCGCAGTAGGGTGTTCATGGAGGGGGAGCGAATGTACCCGAAAGCGCCGCGCGGCGCGGTGCGCGTTAGCGGTCCGCCGACGCGTCGGTGACGCCGCCGTCGGTGACGCCGCCGTCGGTGCTTGCGCTGCGCACGCAGACACGCGTGGCGCCGCCGTCGCCGCAGTCGCAGCGGTCGCCGTCGGCGCAGTCGTCGTCCCACACGCAGGCCTCGCCGGGCGCCGTAGAGGGCCGCGGGGCCGCGGCGCACGCGCGCGCGTCGCGGTCGCAGCGAAGCCTCCCGGGGGCGCCCTCGACCTGCGGCGCGCAGTCGTCGTCGGTGGCGCACTCATCGCCCGCGCGGCGCCCGCCGCCCGCGCACAGGAGGCTCAGGTCGAACCTGCCGAGGTTGCGCCGGGCGATGGCGACGAGGTTGCTGCCGTTGCAGGCGGTGCGGCGCGCGTCGCAGTTGCCCGTGGGGCACGCGAGGCGCTCGGCCTCGCAGATGCCGCGCCCGAAGGCCTCGCTGCACGCCCGCGGGCTGCAGCACATGTAGGGGCCGAAGTGCGAGCGCACGGCGGTGCCCATGGAGCACGTGATGCCGCCGAAGCAGTCGACGTGCGCCGAGGGGTCGCACGCGACGTCGGCGACGGCGTCGGGCGTCTCCGCGGCGTCGGCGGCGTCGGGTGTTGCGTCGACGGCGGCGTCGGTGGTGGAGGGGGCATCGACGGCGGCGTCGGTGGTGGAGGGGGCATCGTCGGGCTCGCACCCGATCGCAGCGACCATGAAGAGGGCGACCCGTACGAAGGAAAGTCTCATCGAAGCACCTCGAAGCGCGTCTCGCGGGTGTGCACGAAGGGGCAGCGCCGCGATGGATGCGGGGCACGCGCGCGCGCCATCGCGAATTCGAAGGGCGTCGACGGTCAGCGCGAGGCGGGCGTGCGGGCGCGGCGCACCGTGCGGCGGGCCACGGCGACGAGCAGCACGTCGGCGAGCGCGCGCATCGCGGGGGCGCCTTCGCCGAGCTCCCACAGCGCGTCGAGGGCCTGCCACGCGGCGTCGCCCACGCGCACCCACGCGACGTAGAAGAGGTCGCTCGTGGAGGCGCGC
Organism: uncultured delta proteobacterium; assembly: GCA_903885885.1. Classification (GTDB taxonomy): domain Bacteria; phylum Myxococcota_A; class Polyangia; order Polyangiales; genus CAISKJ01. The sequence continues at coordinate 4,856 of CAISKJ010001454.1, read as the reverse complement.
GGCGAGAAGATCACGCGGCCCGCGTCGGGCACGTCGCCCCACGCATCGACGCGGGCGAGCTCCACGCGGCGGTGCGCGAGCTCCGACGCGAGGGGGAGCGAGAGGAGGGCGCGCTCCTCGTCGGCGACGGCCCGGTCTTCGGCCGTCTCGCAGCGCCACACGATGCGCACGCGCGAGCCCGCGGGGCCGAACACGCGCAAGAGGTCGGACTGCAACGCGAGGGCGAGCGCCTCGACGAGCACGAGGGTCTGCGCCGCGAGGGCGGGCTGCTTGTAGCGCTGCTCGGCGGGGCGATCGATCACCACCGTGAGGTCGCGGCGCGCGTCGAGGAGGGGGCTCTCGTCGCGGGTGTAATACAAGAGCTCGCCCTCGGCGTAGCGGATGTCGAAGAGGTCGGGCGCGTCGGGCGCGCTCTTGCCTTCGCCCACGTAGGCCACCTCGGAGCGCACGAGGTTTTCGAAGCTCCCGCGGGTGGAGATGGCGTCGAAGCCACCCGCGGGGTAGTGGTCGGACTCCTCGGCGTCGACGGGCACCTCGCGCGCCGTCTGACGGATGCTCAGCGCCACCGAGGCGGGCACCGCGCCGATGCGGCCCGCGAGGCCGTTCACCTCGCGCAGCGCGAGGCGCGCGCTCTCGCTCGGGAGCTGCGGGAGGTGCGCGATCTCCCAGAGGTCTTCGGCGGCGAAGAGGCGCCCCGCGGGCAGGTGCGGGGTGAGCTCGGTGAGCTGCTCCAGGGCCCACGCAGACCACGCGGCGTCGAGGTGCGCGAAGCCCTCTTCGAAGCGAGAGGGGAGGGAGGCGAGGAGTTCGGGCGTGAGCGCGCGCAGGTGCGCGGGGTTGCCGAACACCGCGGCCTCGCAGCCCCGCAGCGGGCGCGCGAGGGCGAGGCCCACGGCGTGCGTCACGGCCGCGTCGCGGTGCGCGACTCCGAGGCCGGCGATGACGATGTGGGCCTCGACGAGGGTGGGGTCGAGCGCCCAGCGACCGAGCACGCGGTCTTCGTAGGCGAGGCGCAGCGCGCGCTCGGACTCGGGCCAGCACTCGAGGTCGCGCGACGAGGCGAAGCGAAAGTCGCGGCCGCGCAGGAGCAGGTGCCCGAGGTCGTGCACGAGGTTGAGCGGGAGGTGATCGTCGCCCGCGTCCCACCGCGCGCGGAGCCACCCGAGCGAGGCGGGGAGCGCCTCGGAGAGCGCCTCGCCGAAGGCCGTGAGGTAGCACCACGCGGGGAGCGCGTGCGTGAGCTCTTCTCGTGTGAGGTCGTGCGCCACGGGCGAGGGTGCGCTCCGTCAGTTGGCGCCGAGGCCGAGGAGGGCGCGCACCTTCTCGGCCACCGCGGGGAGCTCGTGGCGCCGGTTGCCCGCGTACGCGAGGAGCCCGAGGTCGGGCGTTTGCACCGCGCCGCCGTGAAACAGAAACGCCCGCGTGCGGATCACCTTGTAGAGCTTCACCAGCTTGCGGTCGCTGATGAGCACCTTGTCTTCGGTCTCGAGGGTGCGCACCACGCGGCGAAACTCGGCGAACACGCCCGTGGGAAACCACTGCTCGCGGTCGGCGCGGCCGTCGCCCTGGGCGCCGAAGGTGAGGTCCATGTACCGCTTGAGCTTGAGAAAATCGTCGAAGCTCGCGGTGCCGCGCGCCCACGGCTTCTGCTCCGTGGCGCGGTACACCTCGTTCATGATGCCCGCGTCGACGAGCTCGGTGAAGTGCGTGTCCTTCACGGGGCGCGTCTCGATCTTGAGCACGAAGCGGTCGGCCAGCGCGTCGAGCTCGCTCTGCTCGGGGATGTCGTTCGTGGCCGCGAAGAGCATGCGCAGGGCGACGGGCACGGGCTCGCCGTCTTGATAGTACTTTCGCTCGTTTACGATGGTGAGCAGGGTGTTGAGAATGGCGCTGTTCGACTTGAAGATCTCGTCGAGAAAGGCCACCCGCGCTTCGGGGAGTTTCCCCTTGGTGCGCCGCACGAAGCGGCCCTGCTTCAAGAGGTCGATGTCGATGGGCCCGAGGATCTCGCTGGGCTCGGTAAACTTCGTGAGCATGTACTCGAAGTAGTCGTCTTGCCCGAGGCCGAGGCTCTCGACGAACTTCACCACGAGGTCGCTCTTGGCCGTGCCCGGCGGGCCCACGAAGAGCAGCGGCTCCTGCGCGCACGCGCAGATCGTGGCGAGGTCGATCTCGTCGGCGCGGTTCACGAAGTACTCGCGCAGCTCGCGGCGGTGCGTGTTGATGCGCGCCCGGATGTCGTCGATCTCGCGCTCGAGCTCAGTCAGCGTCCACATGCGTCTCTCCAGTCTGCGAGGATCTTCCGACGAATCACCTGCTCCTCCTCGTCGAGGTAGGCGCGCACGCGGTCGCCGCGGAAGGTGACGTCGTCGACCACGGCGTCGACGGTGCGCTCGGCGATGAGCACCTTGTGGGTCTCGTACAGCCGCTGCGCGCTCGCCGAGAACGAGTCGGTGAAGCGCCCGAGGCCCGCGAAGAGCTTCGCGCACCACTGGGCCCGCGCCGCGGTGGGCCAGTGGCGCAGGGCGGCCAGCACGGCCACGCCGGCGTCGTAGCGGCCCACGTGGTCGAGGGAGCCGTCGAGCACGTCGTCGACGCACTCGGCGATGAGCGCCTCGGCCCGCTCGCCGTCGCGCGCTTGCAGGTACCCGTCGGCGAGGGAGGCGCGGAGCTTGATGCCCTCGCGCTGACCGCGCTGCGACACGGGCTCGAGCGCGTCGAGGAAGCGCCGCGCGGATGCCCCCGCCCCGAGCTTGCGCAGCGCCGCGAGGCCGGGCACCACGGCGAGGAGCAGGTCGCGCAGCGAGAGGGCCTCGGGCGCGCTCGCGAGGGCCACCACCTCGTCGAGGAGGCGATCGACGGAGGCGCCGTCGCCCAGCGTGGCCGCCGCGCGGATGCACGCGCCGATGACCTCGGCGCGCGACTTCGGGATGTTGACCCGCGCGAGGCGCCCGAGCACCGCGCGGAGCACCGAGGCCACGAGGTCGTCGTTGCCGCTGCGGAGGGCCACGCGGAACGTGCGCTCGACCGCGGCGCGCATCTCGTAGGCGTAGAGGTCGCGGTCGTCGAGGAGGCCCGCGAGGTCGGCGGCCGCGCGCTCGGGGTCGGCCTCGATGGCGACGAGGGCCCGCTCTACGCCGGGCTTGAGGCCCGTGCCCACGTCGTCGGGGACGCGCGTGCGCAGCCACTCGGAGCGCGTGCGCAGCCACTCGACGCGGTCTTTCACCCGGGCCTCTTTGAGGGGGGCGAGAATGGCGTCGACCTCGGTCTTCCACGCGGCCGGGTCGCCCTGCGTCACGGCCTGCGCGTAGCGGGCGCGGTACAGCTTGAAGAGCAGGCGGTTGGGGAGCTCGTGCGCCGACTCCTCGGCCTCGACGGGCTCGAGGAGGTCGCGGCCGCGCGCGGTGGCGCCGATGCGCCCGAACCCGATGGCGAACACGAGGCGCAGGTAGGCCCCGAGGGGGGTGAGCTCCTTGACGAAATCCCTCTGCGCGATGGCCCAGAGCGACTCGAGGGCGGTCACCTGCTCGGCGCGCGCGCGCTCGTTGCCGACGCCGTCGCCCGCGTCGATGGCGAGCGAGAAGCGCACGAAGCGGGGCATGTCGGTGGCGTCGGAGAGGCCCCGGTCGTTGAGGCCGCCGAGCACGCGCTCGCGGGCGCGCGTGACCCCGAGGCGGTCGCCCGTGCGCTGGTGGAGCGCGCGGGTCACGGCCCACGCGAGCCTGCGCGACACGGGCGTCTCGGGGTCGGTGAACACGCGCTCGGCCTGCTGGTAGAACCCGTCGTCGATGAGGGTCTCGCCGCGCAGGGCCATCTCGAGCACGCGCGCGCCCAGAAATGCGCCCTCGACGGGCGACAGGCGCCCCCGCGTGACGAGGGCCACGAGCGCCTCGCGGCCGCCCGCCGCGCCCCCGAGGATGCGCCCGCGGAGGGCCGCCAGCGTGGCCGCCCCCTCGGCCGTGGGCGCGCCGTAGAACATCGCGGCCTCGATGCAGGTGGCGGCGTCGTCGGGCTCGTTCACCCGCGCCTCGAGGGCCCCCAGCGACGACCAGGTCGCCGCGTCGTCGCAGCCCCCCGTCGCCACGACGGCCTGGAGCGCGCGGATCTCCTCGCGCAGCGCCGTATCGTCGCCGTCGTCGTCGATCTCGACGGGGATCTCGGCCTCCTCGACGGCGGGCTTCACGAAGGGCGGGCGCTGCCTGCGGGGCGGCGCCGCCTCGTCGCGCGAGGGCCGCGCCTCGGAGCGCTCGCGGGCCGCGGGGGCGCGCTCGATGAGCAGCTCGGGCCACTCGAACACGCTCTCTTCTTCGAGGCGCTCGAGCTCCATGCGCCGGTCGGTGGCCACGTAGTCGACCCAGCGCGCGAGGGGCACCTCGTCGGCCGTGCGCACGAGCAACACCTGCGGGCCGTCGCCGTCTTCGTGCACCACCACGAGGCGCGCGCGGTCGAGCTCGAGGAGCCCCCGGAGCTCGTCGCGGCGCATGCGGGGCGTGAGCTGGCGCCCGACGGGGAGGTACAGGTTGTCGGTGCCTGCGGCGCGCGTGTACCCCACCGTGCCGGTGAGCTCGGAGACGCGCACGCTCATGCGCGAGACGCCGGGCCGCACGATCTCTTGCAGCACGTAGCGCGCGCCCGAAGGGCTCGCGAGGCGGGCCACGGTGAAGCGCGCGAGCTCCTCGGGGGTGAGGGCCTCGACGAGGGCCTCGAGGGCGAGAAACTGCGCGGCGTCGAGCATCCAGAGCTCGGGCTCGCCCGTCGCCGCGGGGCCGAGGCGCAGGCGCACGGTGAAGCGCGTCTCGCCCTTCGCGGCCGCGAGGTCGACGCGGGGCGCCGCGAAGGCGGGCGTGAGGGCGTCG
>CAISKJ010001453.1 GCA_903885885.1 uncultured delta proteobacterium | reverse complement strand
GGCGCGGAAGCGCTTCGCGAGCTCCACCACGTCGCTCACCTTCACCACGATCTTCATCAGCGATTCTCCGAGTCCCATGCTCTTGTTCTCCCTTGTTTTCAGGGCCGCAAGAGCCGGACACAGATTTCTTTACGCTACCCGGGCGCGCCACGGCGCTCGCCGTCTCCCGCGGCCGCATCGCCTTCAGCGACGGCGCGCACCTCTGGCTCAAGGACGCCGCCACGTCCGAACCGCATCGAATCGCAGACGCGGTGAACCCGGGCGCCCTCGCCTTCGCTGACGACGAGCTCTTCTGGGGCGGGTTCACCCCCGAGGGATCGATCCGCGCGATCAACCTCGCAACCGGTGACCTGCGCGTCGTCGCGTCGGCCCCGTACACCTCCGCGCTCGTCGTGCTCGGGGACCACCTCTACTGGGCGCAGGCGTCGAGCCGGAAGTCCCTCCCCTGGATCTGGCGCGCCCGACGTGACGCCGCTTCGCCTGCCGAGCCGCTCGTCCACGGGAGCTGCAAGCTCGGCCGCCTCGCCGGCTACGGCGCCACGCTCGCCTGGTGTGGCGGCGGTGAAGGGGGCGCGTACGCGCTCGACGTCGCCGCGCTCAGCTCCGCCCCGTGACGCGCGGCCCGCGAGCGACACCAGAGACTATGGCGCCATAGGCTACAGTGGCACCGGAACTTCGGGCGAGCCTGCCGGTTCGCCACGAACGCTGCGTTGTAGGCATCGCCGGGCGCGGCGGATCCCTTCTTCGGCGATGGACCGAGAGACCTTCACGCGGCTCGTCCGCTCGTCGACGCGCCTCGACTTCACGTGCGAGACGCTCTTCTGACCCGACGTGGGAACGCCCGTCGCCGAGCGCCCCCTCGACCTCGTGCTTCGCGTCGCGGGGGGCGCGTGCACGTACTACTCGCCCTCGGGTCGCGCGTTCGTTCCGGTCGATGTGACGCTGCACGAGCGGCTCCTCACGCTCGCCGAGGGGGCGCTCGCGGAGGGCGACCGACACCCCTTTCCCGACACCGCGATCGGGCGGCACGTCACCACGCTGCGCCTTCGCGTCGACGACCTCGTCCGCGCGCCGCGCGAGGCATCGTGCGGGCTCAACCACAAGGCGAATACAGGCTCCTTCGGGGCCCTCCGTGTCACGGGAATTCGCCCGCGAGCAACGCCCCTTCGCGGCATCGGGGCGCGACCGCAACGCAGCGTCCCCGGCGAACGCGACCGTTGTAACAACACGGGATCGTTCGTGGATGGGGGTGCGTGTCCGTTGAACCGCCGACGGTGTACACGCGTCAACTCAACGATACACAGCCGCAGAAGTGGGCCAGCGTAGCGAGAGCGGTGTGGACGGGCAGGGCCGTTGGACTGCTTATCCCCCGTTGAAGCCGTCTTCGATGCGCTCGTCGAAGGTGACGCGCATCCGCGCGCAGGGTGCGCACGGCGGGTTGCCCCCTCACGCGCCACGACCTCGTCAGCGGCGCGGCCGAGCGTGCAGAAGAGCGGGACGTCGCCGTACTCGTAGAGGAGGTGGTAGGCGGCGCCGCCCCCGGCGCTGCTGCCAACGGCGCGTGCGTCTCGTGCGCGCGCATCGCTCTGTGTACGCGCGCCTCAGTGAGCGGCACGGCCCCGCGGCCCGCAGGGCGTAGCGCGTCGATTGAAGTGAATGAATCCACATGTTTACAGCGATTTTACGCGTGGCACGACGTGAGAATAGTAACGGCGGAGGCTCTCCGGCCCCGTCGGCTCTAGAACAGCGCCGTCGTGCGTGGGCGCGAACGCGCGCGGAAAGGCAACCCCATGTCCCCGATACACCCGTGGCTCCGTCGCGTCGCCCGAGCTCGCTTGGGCCCCAGCGCCTGGGCGTCGCTTCGCGCGATCATCGTGCTGGGGCTCGCTGGAAGTGTCACGGTCGTCGCATGCGCCGATGCGCCCGACGCGCCCGAGCAGCGCGCGCAGCCCATCGTCTCCGACGCGATCCACGGTCCCAGCGGGGCTCGCGTGGCGGGCTTCTACTTTCTGCCGCCGGTGGTGCCGGGCCGGGCGCGCCGAGGCGACTTCGTGTCTGAGGTGTCACCGACGGTACAGATCGACCGCATCGCCCCTGCCACGGGCGCGCTGCGATCGATCGCCACCTTCACGCGCACGCGCGGCGACGACGGTGCGGTCATTCGAGTGCGCCGTCAGAACGAGCGCAGCGAAGACGATGACGTGGGCGCGATCGACGACCCCAACGGGTACTTCTGGGTGCGATGGCGCACGCGGCCGTTCCACCTCTCGACGAACGCCCTCTACCGAATCCGCGTGCTGGTGCCTGGCGGGCGCGAGCTGGGCTTCGCCGACCTTCGCGTGCTCGATCGCGAGCGCGACGGGCGCGCCATCGACCGCAACGAGTTCGTGGCGCTCCGACGCGACCATGATCTGCTGATCCGCTTCCGCATCGACCGCCCCGCGGTGGATGCCGACGGCGACAGCGTCTTCGACTGGGACGACGACTGCCCCACGGTCGCCAACACGAACCAGCGCGACTCGTTGGGCGACGGAGTCGGTGACGCCTGTCGCTGCCGCAGCGTGACCTGCGCCGCGGCCGACGCGTGCCACATCGCCGGAACGTGCGACCCGACGACGGGGCTGTGCTCCAACCCCGCGGCGCCCGAGGAGACCGTGTGCGGCACCGACCGGCTTTGCCGCGCGGGCGTGTGCGTAGAACAGACCCCGCGCGACGCCGGCGCCGACGTGTCCGAAGAGCCTCCGACGTGCCCCACGGGGCGGCTCGCGTGTGGGAGCGCATGCGTCGATTCGCAGACCGACTCCAGCCACTGTGGTCGCTGCGATAACGCCTGCGGGGGGGGCCAGGTGTGCAGGCGAGGGATCTGTGGGCGCGCCTGTCATGGAGACGAAGTCGACTGCGGTGACGTGTGCTCCACGCTGCTGGATAACAACAACTGCGGTGGTTGCGGCATCGCGTGTGCCCGCGGCGCGATGTGCCAGTACGGTGCCTGCCAATGCATCGGCGTGGTTGATATCGGGAGAGAATTGCCTACGCCTTGCGGTGGTGTGTGCACTTACACCTGGTACGACCGCCTCAACTGTGGCACCTGCGGCCGCGTATGCGCAGCGGGTCTTGTCTGTATTGGCGGCACGTGCTCCCCGTGGTGTCTGCCAGGTTTTACAAACTGCGGCGGTGTCTGTGCTGCGCTGAATCAAGACGCAAGTCACTGCGGCAGCTGCGACAACGCCTGCCCCGGCGGTGCGCGCTGCGTGTCGGGCGTGTGCACATGTCCCACGGGAAGCGTGCTCTGCGCGGGGACCTGTGTAGACCCGTCGAGCGACCGCGCTCACTGCGCGGGGTGCGGAAACGCCTGCACGGCGGGCAACGTCTGCGTCGCTGGCGCGTGCGTGCCATGCCGGGTCGGCACAACGTTCTGCGACGGACGCTGCGAGTACACGGCCTACGATGACCCGAGCCACTGCGGCGGGTGCGACATCGTCTGCGCGCCAGGACAGGTTTGCGTGACGGGATCGTGCGCGTGCCCCGCGGGAACGGTGCTGTGCGATGGGCGCTGCGTCGACTCGCAGCTCGATCCTGCGAACTGCGGTGGATGTGCCCGCGCATGCCCCGCGGGGCAGGTCTGCGCAGCCGGCCGCTGCGGCGCCTGTCCCGAGGGGTTGAGCCTCTGCGGCGGGCGCTGCGTCGACCTCCAGCGCGACTCGGAGAACTGCGGTCGTTGCGGTGACTTCTGCCGCGCCGATTTTACTGGGAGTGGCTGCATCGCAGGCGAGTGCCGCTGCCTCTGGGGTGGCACGACGCTCTGCGGCGGCGTTTGCCTGGCCAGCACCAGCCTGCTTTCGGACAACTTCAATTGTGGTGCGTGTGGAGTGGCGTGTGGGCGTGGCCAGACGTGTCAGGGGGGCGCGTGCGTGGATTGCCCCGCGGGTCAAACCGTCTGCAACTTCGCGTGCACCAATCTCAGTAGCGACCCGCGCAACTGCGGTGTGTGCGGCAACGCGTGCCCCGTTGGCAACGTCTGCGTCGATGGCGCGTGCGCACCGGGTTGGTCCGCGGGGCTGTCATGGTGCTTCTACCAAGCGCGTGACATCCAGAATGATGTCTCGAACTGCGGCGGGTGCGCGCACGCGTGTGCGCCGGGGCTGATGTGCATCGAGGGCGTGTGCCGCTGCGGCCCCGGACAGACCGACTGCGGCGGCAGTTGCTTCGACCTCCGCGACGACGTGCACCACTGCGGCGCGTGCGGGACGCAGTGCGCCGACGGGATCCCGTGCATCGGCGGCGTGTGCGCCACCTGCCCGGCCGGGCAGACTGCGTGCGCGGGTGCATGCGTCGACACGCAGACCGACTCGAACAATTGCCGCGTGTGTGGCGGTCGGTGCGTCAACGGTTCGATCTGTGCGGGCGGCGCCTGCGTGTGCCCTCCTGGCGCAAGCATCTGCGCGGGTTTCTGTGTCGACAGGACCCGTGACACGACGAACTGCGGCGGGTGTGGCGTCGTATGTACCGCGATCGACGGCGGGGTCGGCACCTGCGTGAGCGGTCGTTGCGCGTGATCGTGGGGGCCGCGCAGAAGCCGTTCGCCGCCGTCGTCCGAGAGGCTCAGCCGGAGGCTGCGGCGCGCGTCCGTCGAACCGTCGCGCGAGCGTCGCCACGTGGCGGTCGACGATCTAGAACACCGGTCGGGTTAGTTGTCGTTGACAGTCGGAGCTCTGGGGGCTCGACGCGCAGCGTGTGATCAGGCACGCCTCGTCCATGCGCTGGACCCCGCCCATCGAGCTCACCCCGCGTGAATCCCACCTCTGCGACCG
>CAISKJ010001452.1 GCA_903885885.1 uncultured delta proteobacterium | reverse complement strand
CGAGGGCGGCGAGCGCGGGGCCGCTCGTGTGGCCATCGGGCACTGGACGCAGCGCGTCGAGGAGGGCGCGCGCCCAGCGCGGGTCGCCCCGGCGACCGATGGCTCGCAAGGCGCCCGCCACGCCCTGCGCGCGGTCGCGCGCATCGGCCACGGCCTGCGCGAAGGTGGCGTGCGGCAGCTCGGCCAGCGTGCGCACCGCGGCCTCGGCCGTGTCGTCGCCCGGCGCAGGCATCACCCCGCCCGACGTGAGCCGGAGCATCGACGACGCGAAGGGGCGCATGTTGCCCCCGCGCGCGGCGAGCGCACGCTGCGCGGCGGCCCGCGCCGGCGGCGGGTACGCGCTCTCGCTGCCGGCCATCTCGCGAAGCGCGGCGTCGCACTCGGGCGCGTCGATGCGCCCGCACGCGTACACGACCGCGAGGATCACGCCGAGGTCGCGCTCACGGTGCAGGCACTCGGCGAGGCGCGACGCCGACGACGACGCGAGCGAGCGCGCCGCGCGGTACGAGGGTGCGTAGCGGCCGAGCATCCACGCCGCGCGCCTGCGCACGTCGGGGTCGGGGTGCGCGAGGCCCTCGGACCACGCACCAGGCCCCACCGTGGCGAGCAGCGGCGAGGCCCCGAAGCGCGCCCCGCCAGGGCTTGCCGCGAGCGAGAGCAGGAATGCGAGGCCGGCCGCGGCCGCGCGGCGTCGGCCTCGTGCCCATTCTGCCGACGTTCGCGCGAGACCCATGCGTCGGATGGTGATATCACAGGGAGCGTTGCGCGGGCTCGTTCGCGCGTCGGCTCCGCCCCACCGAGGTACCCCTTCCGTGCGCATCTGCCCGAAGTGCAGAAACACCGTCGCAGACGATGTGCAGACGTGCCCTTCCGACGGGCGTCGCACGGTCACGCGTGAGGTGCTCGACGCCGCGGGCAACGACCCCCTCCTCGGCGCCACGCTCGACGAGCGCTACACCATCATCGGCCGCCTCGGCGCTGGCGGCATGGGCACGGTGTATCGCGCCGAGCAGGCTCCCCTCGCCCGCGAGGTCGCGCTCAAGGTGCTGCGCCGTGAGCTCGGTCGCGACCCCGACACGGTCGCGCGCTTCACGCGCGAGGCGAAGCTCCTCTCGCAGCTCAAGCACCCCAACACGGTCACCATTCTCGACTTCGGGCAGAGCCCCGAGGGGCTGCTCTACCTCGCGATGGAGCTGCTCGAGGGCGAGATGCTGTCATCGCGCATGCGCGACGTGGGCACCCTCGCCGTCGACGACGCCGTTCGCGTCGCGTGCGGCGTGCTGCGCTCCCTCGACGAGGCGCACTCGCGGGGCATCATTCACCGCGACCTCAAGCCCGACAACATCTTCCTCGCGCGCGTGCACGGCCGCCCCGACGACGACGTGATCGTGAAGGTCGTCGACTTCGGCATCGCGAAGATCCGCGACGGCGAGCACAGCCCCGGCCTCGACCCCGTGGCCACGCAGGAGGGCACGGTCTTCGGCACGCCGCGGTATATGTCCCCCGAGCAGGCGCAGGGCAAATCGCTCGACGGCCGCAGCGACCTCTACGCGGTGGGCGTGCTGCTCTTCCACATGCTCACCGGGCAGGCGCCCTTCACCGACGACGACGCGGTGATCGTGATGGCGCACCATATCAAGACCGTACCCCCGCGGGTGCGTGAGATGGTCCCGGGCGCCCGGATCCCCGCGTCGCTCGAGTCGCTGGTCGCGCGCGCGCTCGACAAGTCGCCCGACGAGCGCCCGCAGACCGCGCAGCTCTTCCTCTCCGAGCTCGAGGCCCTCGCGCCCGAGATCGAAGCCGCCCGCGAGCGCTCGATCCTCGCGGCCGAGGCGACCACCATCCTGTCGGTGAATCCCCCCGTGCGGCGCGCGTGGATCGGCCTGGCGCTCGGCGCCGCGGCCGCCATCGCCGCCGTGATGGTGGGCATCTCGCTGTTCAAGCACCCGTCGCACGAGGCGGCGAGCGTGGGCGCCACGCCGGGCGCGCAGGCCTCGTCGTCGGCGCCCGCCGTGCCCCCCGCGCAGGTGCCCATCGCGCCGGGCGACACGGTGGCGGCCCTGTCGAACGCGCCCGCGACCGCGCCCGACCCGACGCCCAACGCCGCGGCCGAGCCGGGCGACGAGATCGATCCGCGCGATCGTCGCAGGGTGATCGTCCGGAGGCGTACCGTGCCGGTCGTCGCACCTGCGCCGGTGCCCGCGCCGAGTGCGGCGCCGCCCCCGCCGCGCCATCGCACGACGCAGCCGTATCAGACCTTCGAGGGGATGTAGCGCGGTCGCAGCGCGGGGTGGCGCGCGATCAGGCGCGCTGTTCGGCGAAGCGGCGCTGCGCGCCCGTGGCGACGGGCACGCGCAGGCGTTCGAAGACCTGCAGGTCGCCGAGGAGCTCGTGCTCGCGCCAGCCCGACGGGCGAAAGCCCGCGCGCTGCAGGATGCGAATGGAGGCCTTGTGCCAGGGGAGCGTGGTCGCCGTCACGCGCACGACGCCCGGCTGTTCGAGGGCCCAGTCGACCATGGCGCACGTGGCCTCGGTGCCGAGCCCGAGGCCCTGCGAAGACTCCTCCACGCCGTAGCCGACCTCGACCTCCCCCTCGGGGCCCGGCGCGCCGTGGAACACCACGCTGCCGACGAGGCGGCGGTCGTGATCGCGCGTGATCATGAGACGATCGCCCCAGAGGCGCACGGCGGGGTTGGCGCGCACATGGTCGATGGAGACCGAGAACGCGCGCTCGATGAGGGCGCGGCCCGGCCACTTCGCCGGGAGCTTCGCGCCCACGAGGCGTGCGGCCTCGTCGCGGCGGTCGGCCATGACGGCCTCGACGAGCGGGAGTGTGATGGGCACGAGCTCGAGGCGCGGTGTGGTGAGCGGCTGCATCGTCATGGCGGCACTACCTCCCCGTCGTGGTGATCACAACGCGGTGCTGGCTCAAGCATTAGCGCCGTTGTTGCGGTGCGAGCAAGCCTTCGACGAGCGAGATTGGTTGACGCGACGCGTCTCTGCGGGGGTGCGAAGCGGAGCGCGCGATGTGTACGGCGCTACGCGCCGTCGTCGGCGAGCTGCGAGGTGATGTCGCTCGCGCGCTCGTCGGAGATGTGAAGCGCCTTCTGGAGAAGCTCGAGAAGCTCCTGCTCCTCGTCGCCGACCTCGCCGTCGAAGAGCACGAAGAGGGTCGCGAGCGCGAAGGCCTCTTCGCGGGTCTGGAGGTCGTTGCCGATGGCCTTCGCGATGGCCTTCACGCGGGCCGGGATGCCCTCCGTCGCCACCTGCACCGCGATGACCTCGACGGTGCGCCCGAGCGCTTCGTTGTCGAGGTCTTCGAAGCCCGGCGTAGCGTGAATCTGTGTGGCGAGCGCGCGCGCCTCGCCGGCTTCGAGGCGGCCGTCGATGCAGGCCGCGATGGTGGCCACCTCGACGAGCGCGTCGAGCGCCGCCTTCGTGGGCATCTGCCGCTCGGGCGGCGGCGGCACGATG
>CAISKJ010001451.1 GCA_903885885.1 uncultured delta proteobacterium | reverse complement strand
CTCCCGAAGTGGCTCGTGCCCATCGCGCGCGACGCGGGCCTGCGGTGGGAGGGGCTCACCTTCGCGTACCTCACGCTGCGGCGCGACGCGCGCACGCTCCGGGATGTGGTGCGCGGCGGGCCCGAGCGCCGCGTGCTGCGTCTCCTTTCGCCGCCCATCGTGACGAAGGGCAAGGTCGAGGCGATCTCGTGCGGCGACGTGGCGGGCGAGGTCGCCTCGACGCGGCTCATGGAGCTGGCGCGCGAGGCGAAGCGGGCCGTGGGGCCCACGCTCGCGGAGGCCACGCGCGGCGACATGCTCTCGTTGCCGTCGGAGCTCTTGCAGGGCGAGGGAAAGACCGCGCGCGTCGCGCCGGGCGCTTGGACGCGGCTCGACAAGCCGTAGCGCTCAGCCGCGGGGTGTGTAGCCGTCGTCGTCGAAGGCAGGGGGCATGGGGTAGCCGCCCGTCTGTGGGTCGACGACGGAGCCCGGTGTGTCGCCGTGACGGTATGGGCCGCGGGCCGACAGGGGCGGCGCTACGTCGCGGGTCTTGCGACGCGCGAGGGCGTACTGCCAGGCGGCGACGGCGCCTCCGGCGGCGAGCGCTGCGCCGGTCGCGATGAGTTCGACGAGCATCGCGGCGGAGGGTACCACCGCGCGGGCGCTCACGTCGCGTGGAGGGGGCGGCGCTGCTTCTCGGACACGAGCTTGACGAGCATGGGGTGGAGCTCGCCGGTCTTGACGCGCATCTTCGAGAGCGCGAGGTGCGCGCCGTTGCGACGGGCGAGGGGGAGCTCGTCGTCGTGGGCGCCCATCGCCACGAGGAGCACGTCGCCGAGCTCGTCGCGCGTCTCGTGGAGGGCCTCGAGGAGCTGGTGGCCGTCGATGCCCGGCATGCGCAGGTCGAACACGATGACGTCGGGCTTGTACTCGCCCGTCGCGAGGAGCACCTCGGTGCCGGGCGCGAAGGTCTCGATGTCGAAATCGCCGTCGCGCTGGAGGGCCTCTTCGATCCACGAGCGCCACATGGACTCGTCGTCGATGACGAACACCAGGGGGCGCTCGCGGCCCACCTCGAGGGGCACGCGATAGCCCTGACCGCGGAGAAACTCCGACAGCGTCGCGCGCGCGACGCGCCGGTGCCCCCCGTCGGTGAGGCGAGCGCGTAGGGTGCCGCGGGTGATCCAATCGACCACCGCAGGGCGAGAGACCCCGCAGATCTGCGCGATCTCCTCGGTGGTGAACTCACGGTCTCCGAGCATGCATCGACTCCGCGTGAACAAGAAAAAGCAGCCACACCCTAGCAGCCCCGACCCGCGCGCGTAAACACCCTCGTGCCGCCTTCGGCGCGATGGTAGGGCGTAGGGCATGAACACGAGCTTCGACCCCGACGCCGCTGCGCGCGCCGACTCGGGGATCTACGGTCTGCCCCACACGGTTGAGGAGGCGCGGGTGGTGGTGCTCCCGGTGCCCTTCGCGGCGACGACGTCGTACGGCGGCGGCGCGCAGGAGGGCCCCGCGGCGGTGCTCGCGGCGTCGCGGCAGGTCGACCTCTTCGACGTCGAGACGGGCAGGGCGTACGCGCAGGGCATCGCGATGGCGCCGGAGCCCGACGACGTGCGCGCGTGGGATCGCGAGGCGCGCGCGCTCGCCGAGCAGGTGATCGCCGTGGGCGGCGCCGTGGGCGACGACGCGGAGCTCTTGCGCGCCCTCGCGCGGGTGAACGCGCTGTGCGACCTGCTCAACGAGCGCGTGTACGAGGCGACGCGCGCGCTGCTCGCGCGGGGCAAGCTCGTGGCCCTCGTCGGCGGCGACCACGCGGTGCCCTTCGGGTGCATCCGCGCGCACGCGGAGCAGTACCCGGGGATGGGCGTGCTCCACCTCGACGCGCACGCCGACCTGCGCGCGGCCTACGAGGGCTTCACGTGGTCGCACGCGTCGATCATGGCCAACGTGATCGACCGCGTGCCCGGCGTGGCGAAGCTGGTGCAGGTGGGCGTGCGCGACCTCTCCAACGATGAGCACGCGCGCATCGAGGGGTCGGGCGGGCGCATCGTGACCTTCTTCGACGCGGCGCTGCACGCGCAGCGCTTCGAAGGCACGCCGTGGGCGCGCACCGTCGAGGCCATTGTGCGAGAGCTTCCGCGCGACGTGTACCTCTCGTTCGACATCGACGGGCTCGACCCGACGCTGTGCCCGCACACCGGCACGCCGGTGCCCGGGGGCCTGTCGTTTCAAGAGTGCGCGTACCTCGTGGCTTGTTGGGCCGCGGCTGGAACAGCAACACTAACTAGGAGTTGACCTTGGGTCTCAATCTTGATGACAAGAAGGCGGTAGTCGCAGAAGTGTCCGCGCAAGTCGCGAATGCCCAGTCGATCGTCGTTGCTGAGTACCGCGGTCTGGAAGTGGGCCACATCACCGTGTTGCGCGCCAATGCGCGTAAGACAGGGGTGTACCTGCGGGTGCTGAAGAACACCTTGGTGCGTCGTGCCGTCGCTGGCACGCCGTTCGAAGGACTCACGGAGAATCTGAAAGGTCCCCTGATTTACGGGATCTCCAATGATCCGGTCGCGGCTGCCAAGCTGCTCAACGAGTTCGCCAAGGGGAACGATAAACTCATCATCAAAGCAGGTGCTCTGCCGAATTACGTCATGGACGTAGCCGGCGTGAAGGCCCTTGCCACGATGCCGAGTCGCGAGGAGTTGTTG
>CAISKJ010001450.1 GCA_903885885.1 uncultured delta proteobacterium | reverse complement strand
GGTGGCCCTCTCGCAGGTGCGCGGCGCCAAGGTGCGCACCCTCGTGGTGATCGGCTCCGCCGCGATGGCGGCGGTCGGGTTCAGCGTGAGCGTGATCGTCGGGCAGGTCGCGTCGCGGGCATTTGTAGGCCCCCACCCCCGCTACCGCGCGCCACTGCCCCCGCGAGCGAGGGCAGGGCTGTGCTCGCTGCGGGCGTGAGCGTGGGCTGTAGAAGCGCTCGGCTGCCCTTGCGCTGCAAGGGCTTCGTGAGCAGCCCCTCACGCCGAGGAACTCGTGACCGTCGAGCGCTTGGGACGTCCCAGTACATCGTACATCGAGGCGGCCGCGCCTCAGCCCTTGCAGCGCAAGGGCAGCCCGAGAACCCTACAGTTCGACATCGACGCTTCCGACTCGCACAGCCCTGCCCTCGCTCGCGGGGGCGGGGCGCGCGGTAGCGGGGGTGGGGGCTCGCACATCGCGTAGCTACTCGACGAAGCGCACGTTGCCCTCGACGGGCGCGCGCGTCGTACGGCACCCGTTCGCGGCCACTGCGCCATCTTCGTAGCCAATCGCGATGCCGAACACGAGGCCCTCGTCGGCGGGGATCGACAGCATCGCGCGCACCGCGTCGGGGTGCGTCGAGAGGCACGCCTGCGCGCAGCACGACACGCCGCGCTCCACCGCCGCGAGCATGAGCGACTGGAGCCAGCACCCGAGGTCGAGCATGGCGTAGGGGCCGATGCGGCGGTCGACGGACACCATCGCGACGTGGGGCGCGCCGAAGGCGGCGTAGTTGGCCATCCACGCGGCCTGACGGCCCACGCTGTCGCCGCGCGCGACGCCCATCGCGTCGTAGAGGGCCTTGCCGCACGCGCGACGGTGCGTGTTGTAGGGCTCGGGGTAGTCGCCGGGCCAGGGGAAGTCGGGCGACGGCGCGGTCGAGGTGGCCGCCTCGGCGAGCGCTTGCGTGAGGCGCACGGTGGCCTCGCCCGAGGTGACCACCACGCGCCACGGCTGGATGTTGCACCACGAGGGCGCGTGCTGGGCGACGGAGAACATCTCGCGCAGCACGTCGTGGGGGACAGGCTCATTGCGATAGCCGCGCACGCTGCGTCGCGTCTGGAGGGCTTCGGTGACGTTCATCGCGCGCGAGGGTAGCGCAGCGTCGCTCACTGGAGCGACTGCATGTACGCGACGAGCGCGTCGATCTGCCGATCGTTGAGCGAGCCGCGGTACGTGGGCATGATGGGTTGAAAGCCCCGTACGACCTTCGCCTGGGGGTTCAAGATCGACTCGCGGATGTAGTTGGCGTCGACCTCGACGTAGGTGCCGTCGGTGAGCTTCACGGGGTGAGCGGCCATGTGCAGCCAGGTGGGCCCCGTGCCCGGCGTGCCGTCGACCGAGTGGCACGTGTAGCACTGCGAGGAGCGGTAGATCTGCTCGCCCATCGCGCTGGGCGTGAGGCCGCCGAGCTCGCCGCAGCCGCAGCGATCGAAGAGGCGTTGGTAGCGGTCTTCGGTGACGACCACGATGTTCGCCAGCATGCTGGAGTGCCCTGGGAAGGTCTCGTCGCCGTGGTCGTCGCGGATGGGGAGCTCGGCGGCGCCGCAGTACTCGGCGCAGTAGACCTGCACGGTGCCGAGCTGCGTCGCCTGGAACCACATCGTGCTGTACATGCCCGGCACCGCGTCGCGCTTGATGCGAAACGCGGGCACGAAGAAGCTGTGGATCACGTCGTCGGACGAGAGCACCAGGCGTATCGGGCGGTTGATCGGAACATGGAGGCTGTTGGTCTCGTGGTCGCCGTTGGGGTACTCGAAATCCCACGCCCATTTGCGGGCGCGCACGCGGATCTCGAGCGCGTCGGCGGGGGCCACGGTGAGGTCGACGTAGCCCCGCGCGCCCCAGTGAAACACGAGCGCGAGGAGGAACACGGGCGTCAGCGTCCACGCGATTTCGAGGGGGAGGTTGTGCCCCGTGGGCGCCGCGCGAACGCCGGGCCGACGCCGGTAGCGCCACACGAGCACGAGCACCGTCGCCGTGATGCCCACGAAGAGCACCGCGCTCATGGCGCAGAGGAAATTGAAGATGCGATCGACCTCGGGCGCGCTGGTCGACCACTGCTCCGGAAGCAGCCACGAAGGTTCGCGATGCATGTGCCCGATGCCCCCTCTCGACGCCCTCGCGAGCGTGTACCGCCGAAGCGGCCCCCGACACCAGATGCGCGCGGCGCACCGAACGTTCGAGGGGCGCGCAGGGGCGTCGCCTTGCCCCGTACGGAGATTGGGTGCGACATTCTCCGCAAGCTCTGCGGAGAACGTGCGTCGCATCGGGGAGCGACCCGAGTGGCCGACGATGCGGTGCGACGCGGCGGCGCTCCAGACGCTCACCCGCGCCGTAGCGCTGCACCCGACGGCCTTGCCCATGAGTTCGCTTCCGGTCTATTCAACGGGGTGAATCGCATGCGCGCACACCGTGGCACCTTCGCGTCAGGCCTCGTGAGCTTCGTGCTCGCGCTCGCCCTCGCGCCCGCCGTGGCCCGCGCCAACCCGCCCGGATACACCGCCAACGTGCGCCGGTGGCACAACGCCGACGCCGTGCCCGCGCCGCGCTTCACCGACGACGGGCGCCTCGTGCTGCGGCTGTGGTCCATCAATGCGCTGGGCACCGCCGAGGTGACGCCCGCGACGCCCGACGGCGGCTTCGACGAGGCCGCGTGCGCCGAGGTGTCGCGTGTGCTGGGCGACTCGCGCGCGCGCCGCTCGGCCCCCATCGACCGCAGGCTCGTCGAGGTGCTCTATCAGGTCGCGAAGCACTTTCGCGCGGGGCAGATCTCGGTGATGTCGGGGTACCGCTCGCAGGCTACGCCGAGCAACCATCGCCTCGGCCGCGCCGTCGACATCATGGTGCCCGGGGTCTCCGACGCTGATGTGGCCGCGTACGCGCGCACGCTGGGCTTTCTCGGCGTGGGGTACTACCCCGTCGGGGGCTTCGTGCACCTCGACGTGCGCACGCGCAGCTACTTCTGGGTCGACCGCGCGGGGCCCGGGCGTCCGTCGCGCGCGCGTCGCGGGCGCAGCCGTCGTCGCGGCCGTTCGCGCAGCACCATGAGCGAGGTGCACGGCGACCTCGCGCGGCGCTCCGACGAAGAGGCGCGAGCGCGCGGAGTGTTTCCCTACGGGGGGACGCGCGGCCCCTCGACGCCCAACAACGGCAGCGCCGAGGC
>CAISKJ010001449.1 GCA_903885885.1 uncultured delta proteobacterium | reverse complement strand
GCCGCGCACGCCCGCCGAGAGCTCGTGCTCCACGGTGTCGGCGAGGGGCTCGATGCGCACGCGCGTGCCGCCGAGGGTGAGCTCGCGCGTGCCCTGGAGCACCACGTCGTGCACGCGAACGTCGCCCATGAAGACGCCGTTCGTGCTGCCGAGGTCGGTCACGCGAATGCCTTCGCGCGCGAGCTTGAGCACGAGGTGCCGGCGCGACACCGCGGGGTCGCGAATCACGAGGTCGTTGTCGTCAGAGCCGCCGAGGCGAATCTCATCCTGGGCGCCCTCGAAGGTGCTCCCCTTGTCGGGGCCGTCGAGCACCGTGACACGGAGCTTCTGGAGTCTGCGCGCCACGGTCTTGCCGTTGCGTTCGATGAGTTGTGTGGGAGCTGCTGTTCGCTGCACGCGTGCCTCCGGTGAAGGATGGCGCGAGTGTACAGCCTTCGTGCGCAGAAACAGCTTTGATTGACGGAGTTTTCGGCGCGCTCGCGGCTCCGCACATGCGGACAGCGCGCCCGACGTCTGTGTGCCCGGTGGGTCAGTGCGCGGCGGGCGCGGCGGGCGGCGCGAGCACGCGGAAGGGCGCGCGCGCGGTGACCGACCCGGCGTTCGAAAGCGAGAGAACCACCGGGCCCGTGTGCGACTCGGCGGCGAGCTCGCAGACCACCGCGGTGGGCGTGACGCTCGCGACGGGGCACGCGACGCCGCCCACGGTGACGCCCACGTTGGCGGTCACGGCGCCGAAGTTTCGCCCGCGGAGTGTGATGCGCGAGCCCGGCGCGCCCTGCGCGGGCGTAACCGTGGTGAGCACCGGCGCCACGGTGACCGCGAAGGGCTCCGCCGAGGTGACGGTCTGCCGCCCGTCGGCCTCGAGCACCAGGGGCCCGCCGCGCGCGCCCCGCGGCACGGTGAACACCACCTCGGTGGTGCTGCTTCGGGTAGGGCGGATCACCAGGGTGCCCATGCGGAGCCGTACGCGCGCGACGTCGGGTTCGAAGCCCTCGCCGCGGAGTGTGACGACGGTGTTGACGGGCGCCGCGGGCGGCTCGACGGCGCGCAGCGTAACGGGCGAGAGCACGGTGAAATCGACGGGCGCGCGGCCCGTGCCCTGGAGCCGCGCGACGACTTCGAAGCGGCCCGTCTGCGCGTTGCGCGGCACCGTGAGCTCGATGGCCTCTCGCGCGAAGGACTGCACCTCGACCTCTTGTCCATTGAGCCGCACAGAGACCAGGGCGCGGTCGGTGGGAAAGTTCGTCCCGCGCAGGGTGACGCGCGCGCCGACGATGCCACGGTCGGGCTCGACGGCGAGCACGTGGGGCCGCAGCGTGACCATGAACGGGTCGTGCGAGCGCGACTGGCCGTTGCCCGTGACGGCGACGTTCCACTGCCCCGAGCGGGCGCCCGCGGGCACCTCGACGACGAGCTCCGTGGGCGTGGCCGAGACCACGGTCGCGCGCTGCGCGTTGAGGGTCACCTGGTTCTCGTCGGGGGTCGTCGAGAAGCCCGTGCCCGTGAGGGTCACGCGGTCGCTCACGTCGCCCGCGCGGGGTTCGAAGCGTGCGACGGTGACGGGCACGAGCACCATGAAATCGGTCGCCCACTCGACGGGGCCGATGCCGTTGGCGGTGATGGCCACGCGGCCGGTCTGCGCGTCGGCGGGCACGGTGACCACCACCTCGCCGGGGGCGGCGCTCACGACGGGCGCGGGCCGCCCGCCGACGGTGACTGCGACGCGCGCGGCGTCGGCGCTGAACTGCGTGCCGCGGATCGTGAGCCGCGAGCCCGGCGCCGCGCGCACAGGCGAGAGCTCGCGTATCGCGGGCGCGGCGCCGACGAAGAGGCGCTGCGCGGTCTCGTAGCGCGCGCCGGCGGGCACGGTGATGGCGAAGGTCCCCCCCTGCGCGTCGACGGGGACCTCGACCTCGACCTCGGTGCCCGACGCGCGGAGGACGCGCACGGGGCGGCCGTTGAGCGTGACGCGGTTGCCCGCGAGGGCCGGGGCGAAGCCCGCGCCGCGGAGCACGACGTGGCCGCCGGGAGACACCGCGGCGGGCACGAACTCGCGGATCACGAGGCGCTCGCTCACGGCGAGGTCGGCGGTGGAGCGCCCCTCGCCGCCGCTGGTGCGCACGAACACGGGCCCCGTGCGCGCGCCGTCGGGCACGATGACGCGCAGCGAGGTGGTGTCGCCGCTGCGCACGACCATCGCGAGGTTGCCGATGCGCACGGTGTTGTCGATGGGGCGCGCCGCGAAGTTCTGCCCGCGCAGGGTCACCTCGGCGCCGGGCGCCGACGCGGCGGGCTCGAGCGCGGTGATCACCGGCGCGGGCTCCTGCGCGGTGACGCGGAACACCTCGGTCTCGACCTCGTCGGTGCCGTTGGAGAGCACCCAGCGGCCCGTCTGCGCGCCCTCGGGCACGGTCACGGTGATGCGCTCGGGGAGCACCTCGGCGGCCGTGACCGGGTGCTCGTTGAAGAGCACCCGGTAGGCGCGCTGAAAGCCTCGACCGACGATGCGAACGCGCGTGCCCGGCGGGCCCGCCGTCGGCTCGATGTGCTCGATCATGGGGCGCGGCTGCGCGTACACGGCCGCGGGCGCGAGCGTCGCGAGGCTCAGCATGAAGGCGATGCGGTTGCGCATGAGAAACCTGTGTCTTGCGAAGAGAGAGAGGGGCTACGCGTCGGGCGCGGCGGGCACGACGTCGTCGTAGGCGCCGTCGGCGCGGTGCGTCGCGGCGAGGTCGTCGAAGACCTCATCGAGCGCGAGGGCCGAGCCGCTGAGGGTGAGCGTGGCGGCGACGAGGTGCTTCGCGGCGTCGTACACGGCGAGCCAGTGGGCGCGCGCGGCGGCGAGCGCGGGGGTGGTCACGTCGCGGGCGCGCAGGGCGCGGTCGTGTGTGACCACGGGCTCGAGCGCGGCGCGCGCGG
>CAISKJ010001448.1 GCA_903885885.1 uncultured delta proteobacterium | reverse complement strand
CGAGCGCGCGGCGCGCGGCGTGGCGATCGTTGGGCGGCTCGGGCAGGTCTTCGCGCGAGAAGTCCACGGCGGCCTCGAGCGCGCGATCGAGCTCATCGTGGCACCGCGGCAGCAGCAGCCGCGCGCACGCGACGGAGGCGTACATGGCCGCGGCCTCGAGCGGCGGGCGCGCCCGACCGCGCCACCCGGTCGTGGTCGTGACGTCGGCGCCGGCCGCGAGGAGCGCACCCACGGCCTCCGCGCCGCCGTGCTTCGCCGCGAGCGGAAGGGCCTCGGGGTGCAGCGCGACGCGCGCCCCAGCGTCGAGCAGGGCGTTGAGCACGTCGACGCGGTTGCTGTGGGCGGCGTACGTGAGCGTGCTCCACCCCAGCGAGCTGTGGGGCCACGGGACGCGCGGCTCGCCGTCGGGGCGCGCGCCGTGTCGCAAGAGCGCGCGGATCGTGTCGAGGCGCAGGTGCGCGTGGTCGAGCGCGGTGTACCCGACGCGGTCGGCGGCGTTGACGTCAGCCCCGCGCGCGAGGAGCAGCTCGAGGGCCTCGGGCGCGTCGCGAAACGCGGCGATGTGGAGCGCCGTCGCGCCGAAGCGATCGCGCGCGTCGACGGCGGCGCCGCGGTCGAGGAGCAGGCGCACGACGTCGACCGAGGCGACGCGGGCGACGGCCGCGTGGAGGAGCGTTCCGCGGCCTGCGGGGGCGTCGGGCGCGTGCGCGGGGATCCCCTGCCAGATCGACACGACGTGGCCGCTCCCGCGGGAGCGATCGATCGCGACGGGGTCGTGCGCGTCGGCGTCGGCGCCCGCGTCGAGGAGCCGCGCGACCCAGTCGACGCGACCGAAGTACGCGGCGTGCCAGAGCGCCGTGGCGCCGTGGCGGTCGCGGGCGTTCAAGGCGCCGCGGAGAACGATGGCGTCGAGCGCGGGCTCGTTCCATCGCGCGAGGAGGTCTTCGTCGAGGGGAGTCACGGCGAGGTCGTGAGTCTATACGCGACCGTGCGCGGCGATGACCTGCGGGCACACGGGCGTGCGTGATGGATCACCACGCGCGAAGGGAGTTGTCGGCCCAGCACCGCGGCACAAGGCCGAAGGTCACTGCGACAACGAACACGCTCACCCGCTTGGGGGCAGGTGTAATCACGCGGTGAGACCACCGCCCGCCGCGTCGAAACGCTGCGTTTTGCGGCATCGAGTAGTGCCCAGGGACGGAATCGAACCGCCGACACGGGGATTTTCAGGCCGGAAATCACCCGCGAAGAAGCCGCTGATTCCAGCGACGAAAGCGGGCATCGCGCGCGCCCGTGGGACGCCGGTGGGACAGGCGCCGCAGCGGGCGGCGGAGGCGCCGAAGCTGCGGGTGACGGGGCTGCCGAAGCGCAGGCCGTGACGATGGCGCTGCGCGCGGAGCCATCGTCAGCGACCTGATCGCGTCGCGGCGTCGAGCCCAGGCTCGCACGCGGCGAAGAGAGTCACCCTTCTGGCCCCCACATCGCGTTGACCGGGTCCCATTGACCACCCTCTCCCGCGAGCACGGGGCGCAGAAACGCAACGACGGCCTCGTGGGCGACGGCGAGGCTCGCCCATGGCAGCCCGTTCTCTTCAGCAAGTGCGACGTACGGGGCGGACCACCACGCGGGCGGAGCAGGAACCTCCGTCGGAAGCCCGTGGGTCGCGCGGAAGGCGAAGGTCGTCTCCAGGGCGACGCGGAGCTCCCTCGCCGCGAAGCGCCGAGCGCTGGCGAGCAGCGCCAGGTCGGGCAGGTCGCGCACGCGAGAGTTCTCGCGTCCAGGCAGCGCCGGCCGCGTGTACGCGTGGAGCTTCTCAGCGATGTGGGTCTCCAGTGGGTACGCGGCGATGCGCGCGGGCTCGACCCCTACGAAGTCGAGGAAGTCCTCGCCGACGAGCTCGTCAGGG
>CAISKJ010001447.1 GCA_903885885.1 uncultured delta proteobacterium | reverse complement strand
TCGACGCGCGTGATGTACGGGTCGAGCCCGGCCGACGCGAGGAGCGTGGCGGCGATATGGTCGGGGAGGATGTTCTGCCCCGCCTCAGAGACGCGGTTGTTGCGGAAATCCCAGCGCATGGGGCCCATGCCGAGGTTGCTCGACGCGCCCACCACCGTGTTGCCGCGGATGCCCGCGCCCACCATGAGGCACGAGCTCGTGATGTGGTGATCGCGGCCGCCGAAGTTGTTGTACATCGGCGTGCGTGCGAACTCGGAGAAGCACAGCACCGTGGTGTGATCGAGGAAGTTGCCCCCCTCGCGGTGCGGCGTGCGGCGCAGGTCGTCGAGCATGGCGGTGAGCGCGCGAATGCCCTGATACAAGAGCGGCGCGTGGCCCTGGTTGCCCACGAAGTGGGTGTCGGTGCCGACGCCGAGCATGAGGCTCACGACCTGCGTCATGCCGCTCTTGATGGCCTGCGTGGCGGCGGCGGCGCGGGCGCCGGCAGCGTTGGCGTCGCCGATCGCGAAGCCGTACTGCGCGCGGATCTGCGTGGCTGCGTCGGTGGTGGCCGACACGAACTCGAAGTTCGATGCGAGGCGCTCGCGCACGATCTCGTCGGCCTGCGAGCGGGCCGCGCGCATCGCGGTGTAGAGCCCGCGGCGGTCGGCGGCCTCGGTCACGCACGGGCCGACGCGCTGGCCGTACTCGCTGAGGGCGCGCTCGACGACGTCGCGCTCCTGGAACTGCGACGGCCCGAGGAGGAGGAGCAGGTCGTTGAGGCTGTCGACGCGGATCGCGTTGGCCGCGCCCGGCTGGCGGTCGTTGTAGCTCTCGATGCGGAGCGAGAGGTTGGGCAGCGGGCGCCGCGGGGCCATCTGGCCGACGATCTCGGTGGCGATGTTGGTGCCGCGCGCGTTGCTGCCCGCGGGAAACTTGCCCGTGAGAAAGTACCGGTAGCCGACCTCGTGGCCCACGGTGTTCATGTTGATGCCGCGCACGATGGTGGTGCAGTCGGCGAAGTCGGTGAGCTTCACCGCGTCGGCGACCTTGGCGGCGGCGGGGCCGTAGGCGATGGGCGACGCGGGGTCGGCCGGTCGCACGAGCTGCGACGAGAAGCCCGAGAAGCCTTCGAGGTCGCTGTAGCGCGTCTCGATCTGAAAGCGCGCGCGCTCCGAGTCGGGGAAGTCGACGGGGTCGCGCGGGTCGAGGAACAGCAGCTGATCCCAGCCGCCGGGGAAGTAGCAGAAGATGAACGCGCGCCCCGCCGGGGGCGGGAGCTCACCGAACGCCAGGTGGTTGAACCCGAAGGACCCTACGGCCGCGCTCCCGATGGCGGCCGCGGTCGAGCCGAGCGCCTGGCGGCGCGTGAGGCGGAAGCGGGGGTTGTCGTCGTGCATGCTCATGACGCTCCGTCTCTCGAGGCTCAGTAGGTGAGGAACAGCGGATCGGTGGCGAGCGCGATACAGACCGCGCGCCACCCGTCGAGGGGCGTGCCCGCGGCTGCGACCGGCGTCGTGGTGGCAGGCGCCGTCGACGCGAGGCGAAACAGCCCGATGAGGTCGTCGAGGACCGGGTCGTTGGGGCGCACATCGCGGGCCCAGAAGCGCATGACGAGGTACGCGAGGTTGCCGCGCACGGCGGCCTCGTTCGCGGCGAGCGTGTCGCCCACGCCCACGCTTCGGAGGAGGATGCGCTCGGTCGCAGGGCGCGCCACGTCGAGGGTGATCCCGTCGCGGCAGGCCTTGCGCGCGGCGTCGCCGACGAGCTTCGAGAACACCGCGCCGGGCTCGATGCTCTCGCTCGTGAAGGCGTTGTAGTCGGGCTGGCCGAGCGTGAGCGCGACGAGCGACAGCATGTCGGCGTTGGGGTCGTCGTAGTAGCCCGACGCGTAGTCTGCCGAGAGGATGCGCCGCGGCTGCTGCCACGTGACGCCCACCGCGTTGAGCAGCGACGCGCGCAGCTGCCGCACGTTGAGGCGCCGCGCAGCGCGGCCGATGCGACCGTCGTTCATCGCCGGGTCGCTGAGGGGCGTGGCGCCGGGCGTGGCGCCGTTGGCCGAGCCCGGATCGACGGGGGTCGCCGAGCCCGGGGTCACGTTGTCGCGCGGCGTCGTCGGCGTCGGCGTCGTGGTGGGGGGCGTGGTCACCGGCGGCATGGTCACCGGCGGCGGCGTCGCGGGCGTCGCCGCGGGCGCGGCGGGCGTCGCGTCGGAGCAGCCCGCGGCGGCGGCCACGAGCGCGAGGGTGAGGGCGAGGTGCGAGCGCATCAGTCGATCCTCCGGTACGCGGGCGCGGTGACGATGGCGCGCACGAGCGCGCGGTAGTTGTGCTGCGAGCTTTCGAAGGTGCGCACGAGCTCGGGGAGCACGCGGCGCGACTCCTCGTCGTTCATCGGGCGGCCCACGAGCCTGCGCCACAGGGTGTTCGTGGTGCACGCCTGCATCTCGCCGGTCGAGATCGCCTGCGAAACGAGGGCGCCGGGGCCCTGCTCCATGCGGGTCATCTCGTCGCTCGAGCGGTAGAGGGCGCTGAAGAGGGTG
>CAISKJ010001446.1 GCA_903885885.1 uncultured delta proteobacterium | reverse complement strand
GGCGGCAGGGGCGCTGCGGCGACCTCTTCGGGCTCGCGCGCCGGCACCCGCAGCGCGAGTGAGAGACCCACCGAGAGGTACCGCGCATCTTGCGGAAAGGGGTTCGGCGACCCGTCGTCGAGCGTCTCGGGCTGAACCACCTGACCGTAACGAAGCACCGGGCCGAGCGCGAGCGCGGGGGCTACGTCGAACTCGAAGCCGACGCCGACGTCGACCGCGACGCGGCGCTCGAGGCCCGTAAACGCAGGTCCGAGATTCCCATCGAAGAAGAGCCTCCCCGCCGCGCCCACCCGCGGCTCGATGTGGAGCCCGCCCGTCGGCGCGAACACCCAACCCACTCCCGTCCCCGTGGTCGAGGGGAACACCCAGTTCGACACCGACACCTGCAGCGAAAGCGGCTCGAACACACGGAGGGCCAGGCGCGCCGTCCCATGAAAGGCAGCGGAGCGAAATCCCTTGACATTTCCGTCATACTCTGTCGGGTCATCGTTGCGTTGGTAGGGCGACACCATCGCGCCGGCGCCGAGCTCGACGCGCAGCGCGAGGCGCTCGACGGCGCGCGCCTGGGCGAGGCCCGTGGCGGGCGCGAGCACCCCGAGCGTGAGCGCGAGCGCTGCGGGTGATTCACGTCCCAGGCGAAGCATCGAAGACCCTCCTGCAGGCGGCCGCGCGCGGCCGCTACGACTCCAAACCTCTCACCGCATCCTGTGCTCCGACGCGCGGCGAGCACAACAAAAACAACTTCCCACAGGGGGCGGGCGCGCGCTTGACCCCGGGCGTTGCGGGCGCCTACCGTGCTCCGGCGCCGGGCGTCGGCGCGCCGCCAACGAGCCACGACACGAATGAATCCTCGCATGCTGCAGCGATCGTTGTGGGCCCTCGGGCTCACGTGCGTGGCCCTCGTCGGGTGCGACGGCTTCGAATTCGGGCACGCCGTCGTGGGCGGCGAGGCGCGCGGCGATGCTCCCTCCCTCGATGCGGCGGTCGATCGCGCGGACCCCGACCTCGACGCGCCCGACGCGCCCGCGGTTCCCGACGCAGCGAGCGACGGCGAGGCGTCCGACGCCGCGCCCTCCTGCGCGAGCAACGCCGACTGCGCCGACCCCGCGGCCCCGGCGTGCGACACGACGTCGGGTCGCTGCGTGCAGTGCACCGTCTCGTTCGACCGGTGCCCCCGCGGGCAGTACTGCAATGCCACCACGCTCACGTGCGCCGACGGGTGCCGCAACGACGACGACTGCACGCTGCCCGCCCCCGGCGACGCGGGCGTCGCGCCTCGCTACTGCGACGTCGGTCGACGCGTGTGCGTCGCCTGCCGCCGCGACGCCGAGTGCCCGAGCGGGCTCTTCTGCGCTGGCGGCGAGTGCGCCGAGGCGTGCTCGGCCACGCGCCCCTGCGCCGCAGGGCAGGCCTGCTGCGGCGGCGCCTGCGTCGACACCCGCAGCAACGCCGCCAACTGCGGCGCGTGCGGCGAGGCGTGCGCGCTGCCCAGCGCGGTCTCGGTGTGCCGCGAGGGCGCCTGCGCCGTCGGGGCCTGCGCCGCGCCCTATGGCGACTGCGACGGCCGCGCCGCCAACGGCTGCGAGACCGACCTGCGCTCGGCGTCGCAGTGCGGGGCCTGCGACCGCGCGTGCCCCGTTCGCCCCAACGCTACGGCCACCTGCGACGGCGCGCGCGGGGCGTGCGGCTTCCGCTGCGACCCCGGCTTCGCCGACTGCAACGGCCGCCCCGAAGACGGCTGCGAGGCCGACCTCGCGACCGACACCGCGAACTGCAACGGCTGTGGCAACGGCTGCGCGCTCTCCAACGCGACCCCCGCGTGCGTGGCGGGCCGCTGCGAGGTCACCGCGTGCGCGGCCGGCTGGGGCGACTGCGACACCGTGGCCTCCAACGGCTGCGAGGCCGACCTGCGCGGCGGCGTCATGCACTGCGGCGCGTGCACGCGCGCGTGCCCCACGGCGCCCAACACCACGTCGGTGTGCGCCGACGGCGCGTGCCGCACGCGCTGCGAGGCTGGCTTCGTCGACTGCAACGGCCGCGCAGACGACGGCTGCGAGGTCGACACGCGCGGCGACCTGGTCAACTGCGGCGCGTGCGGCTCGCTCTGCAGCCCCGCCAACGCGACGGGCCGGTGCGCGTCCGGCGCGTGCGCGGTCGCTGCATGCGCTGCGGGCTTCTCCGACTGCGACGGCCGACCCGACAACGGCTGCGAGATCGACATCACCTCGTCGTTGCGCAACTGCGGCGCTTGCGGGCGCGCCTGCGCCGCGGGGCAGGTCTGCCAGGCGGGCGCGTGCAGGATCGACTGCGGTCTCCTCGCGCGCTGCGGCGAGGTGTGCGCTGACACGCGCACCGACGCTGCGCACTGCGGCGCGTGCGACAACGCGTGCCCCGCGGGGCAGAGCTGCGTCGCCGGGGCGTGCGCGGTCGTGTGCAGCGCGCCCGAGACCCTCTGCGCGGGCGCGTGCGCGGTCACCGCGACGGACCGGGCCCACTGCGGACGCTGCGGCAACGCCTGCCCCACGCCCCCCAACGCGGCGCCCACGTGCTCCGCGGGCGCGTGCGGTGCTGCTTGTAACGCGGGCTTCGCCGACTGCGACGGCGTCGCCGCCAACGGCTGCGAGGCGGTGCTGGCCAGCGACGCGCGCAACTGCGGCGGCTGCGGCGTCCGGTGCGCGTTCGCCAACGCCGCGGCGACTTGCTCCGTGGGCGCCTGCGCGATCGGGGCGTGCGCGGCGGGCTTTGCAAACTGCGACGGCAACCCGGCGAACGGCTGCGAGGCTGTCCTCGCAACCGACGCGCGCAACTGCGGGCGCTGCGGCCTTGTGTGCCCGACCACGTGCTCGGCGGGCGCCTGCGACCCGGTGGTCACCATCGATCGCCCGACCGTGGTCAACACGCTGGCGGCGCCCGTCGCCGCAATGGCGGGCACGCGCGCCGCGATGCTCGTTGACGCCGCGGGGATGACGATCGCGCCAGGCACGCGGGTGCTCATCCATCAGACGCAAGGCCCCGCGGAGACGGCGGGTAACTACGAGTTCAACCGCGTCGCGGCGTCGGTCGGCGCCTCGCTCATGCTCGAGGCACCGCTGCGGTTCACGTACACGACCGACACGCGCAGCGCGCACGCGCAGATCGTCGCGGTGGCCCAGTACGAAGACCTCTTCGTGGGCCCCACGGGGCAGCTCACGGCGCCCGAGTGGAACGGGCGCACGGGCGGCATTCTCGCCGTCGAAACGACCGGGAGCGTCGTGGTCCAGGGCTCCATCACCATGAACGGTCGCGGGTTTCGAGGGCGCACGCGCGATTGCACGGTGCGCAACAACTGCCAGTACGGCTTCCGCGGTGAGTCGTGGACGGGACCGGGCGCTCAAGGAGCGACCCCCAACGGCGGCGGCGGGGGTGGCGGCGGGCAGGGGCAAGACTGCGGCGCGGGGGGCGGCGGGGCCTACGGTCTCGGCGCGACGCGAGGCTCCACCGGCGACTGCAACGGCGACCCGGTGGCCGAGTGCGCCACGCAGTGCCCCAATGAGGGCGGCGCCGCGG
>CAISKJ010001445.1 GCA_903885885.1 uncultured delta proteobacterium | reverse complement strand
CTCGAGACCGCGCGGCGCACGACGTCGCCCTGCACCTCCGACGCCTCGGCGGCGAGGTAGATCGTGAACGAGGTGCCGACGCCCGGCTCGCTGCGCACCGCGATGCCGCCGCCGCTCTGCTTCACGAAGCCGTACACCATGGCGAGCCCGAGGCCGGTGCCCTTGCCCAGCCCCTTCGTGGTGAAGAACGGTTCGAAGATCCGCCCGAGGGTCTCATCGTCCATGCCCGCACCCGAGTCGGTGACAGTGAGCCGAACGAAGGCGCCGGGCTTCACCCCGAGGACGCGCGCCTCGTGATCGTCGACGTCGACGTTGGCCGTCTCGACCGTGAGGCGCCCGCCGTCGGGCATCGCGTCGCGCGCGTTGACCGAGAGGTTCATGAGCACCTGCTCGATCTGTCCCGGGTCGGCGCGGGTGCGCGCGAGGTCGGTGCCAGCGGCGAAAACGAGCTCGACGTCTTCGCCGATGAGCCTCCGGAGCATCGTCTCGATGCCGCCCACGAGGTGGTTGAGGTCGACCACCTCGGGCTGCAGCACCTGCTTGCGGCTGAAGGCGAGGAGCTGCCGCGTGAGGGCGCCGGCGCGCTCGGTCGCCTTGCGAATCTCGGTGATGTCGGCGTAGAGCGGGTCTTCGGGGCGCAATCCTCCGAGGGCGAACTCGGCGTAGGACCCGATCACGCTCAAGAGGTTGTTGAAGTCGTGCGCGACGCCGCCCGCGAGGCGTCCGATGGCCTCCATCTTGAGCGCCATGCGCAGCTGCTCCTCGGCCTCGCGCTGCGGCGTGAGGTCGACGAGCACGCCGCGCAGCCCCGCCACGCGGCCCTCTTCGAACGCCGTGCGCGTCGACGAGCGCACGTACCGAAGCTTGCCCTTGGCGTCGATGAGACGAAACTCGTAGGGCTCGTTGTGCCCGTCGAGGGCGAGCGCGAAGCGCCGGCGGGCCTCGTCGACGTCGTCGGGGTGCACGAAGCGCAAGAGGTCCTGGCCGAGGATCTGGTCGGGCGTTACGCCGAACTTCGCGATCGCCGCGCTCACGTACGAAAAACGCCCCTCGGGCGTGGTGGCGAACACCGCGTCGTCGAGGTTCTCGACGAGGGTTCGGTAGCGCTCCTCGCTGTCGCGCAGGGCCTGCTCGCTGCGCGTGCGGTACGTGATGTCTCGGCTCACGCCGATGAGCCCGCGCACCTCGCCGTCGGGCCCGTGGTAGGGCGTCTTGAGCGTGTCGAAGAGGCGCCGCTCGCCGCTCTCCGCGGTGACCCACTCCTCGACGCGCAGCGCGACGCCCGTCGAGAGCACCTCGCGGTCTTCGGCCCGGTACTGCTCGGCGATCGCGGGCGTCGAGACGTAGTAGTCGGTCTCGCCGATGAGGGTGTGCTCGAGGCGGTGCGACGACTGCTCGAAGGCCTTGTTGCACCCGAGGTAGCGCGACTCGCGGTCTTTGAAGAAGATGAGGTCGGGGATCGAGTCGATGAGGGCCCGCAGGAGGGCGCGCTCCCGCAGGAGGCCGCGCTCGGTCTCGCGCATCGCCTCCTCGGAGTGGCCGTACTCGCGCTCGGCGCGCAGCGCGCGGATCGTCTCTTGCGCCTCGAGGAGCTGCCGCTTCAACTCGTCGACCGACGGGGGGTCGATGCTCATCGCGAAGGTCCTGTGCGCGGCGGGGCGCCGACTCCGAGGGGGGTCACACCTGCGCCTCGATCGCCTCGGCGAGGCGCGGCAGGAGCTTGTCTTCGAAGAGCGCCTTCTGCGCGATGGCGCCCGCGAGCTTGCCCGCCTCGCGGGCCTCGAGGGTCGCGTCGCCGAGCACCCGCGCCGCCTTGGCGGCCCCGAGGCCCACGGCGTCGAGGCCGTGCGCGACGGTCTCGGTCCACTGCGCGCGGTCTTTGAGGGCGCCGAGCTCGGCGATGAGCCAGCTGAGCGCGTAGAAGAGCGGCGCCGGCAGCCGCAGCGGCGCGACGCGCCCGTCGCCCTTCGGGAGCGCGTTGAAGGGGTTGTTCACCACCGCGGGCGTGAGGTACCGCCCCCACCCTTTGGGGGCCTTCGCCGCCGCGTCGAGCTGCACCGCGCCGTCGAGCGACGTGGCGTAGATGCTCAGCCACCGGAGCTTGCGCCGCAGCTCGTGGAGGCCGTGCTCGACGTCGTTGAGGTCGAGCGCGCGCACGGCCTTCTCCGTCGATCGCACTCGGTCGAGGAAGAACTCCGCGATGCGGCGCGACTCCTTGCGCGGCGACGGCCACGACTGCGCCGCGAGCGCGCGCCCCATGCGGTGCACGCGGAGCCGAACGTCGCCCTCGTCGGGGAGGTAGCGGTGGTCGATCCACGCGCGCGCCTCGAGCCAGCCCACCATGCGACCGCAGGCGGCCTGGTGGTGGTCGTCGGCGTGACGGACGAACTCCGGCGGCAGCCCCCACGATGCCGTCTTCTCGCGCACCACCCACCAGAAATCGACCTGCCCCGTGACGTCTTCGAGGATCTTCACGTCGCGCAGGATCTCGCCGAAGACCTCTTCGTCGCCGCCCGTGCCGCAGGCCACGCGCGCGAGCCCTTCGAGCATGAAGAGGGGCGTGCGGAGGTTGGCCTTGTAGAGCACCTGCCCGAGCAGCGCGTCGGCGCCGCGCGCGTCGGCCGCAGGGCGCGTCGCGAGAACGGCGCGCACGCGGTCGAGCTGGGCGCCGAAGCGGGCGAGGCCGCGCG
>CAISKJ010001444.1 GCA_903885885.1 uncultured delta proteobacterium | reverse complement strand
GCCGCCGTGGCGTTGGCGAGCGCGCACGCGCGGCGGCACGCGCCGCAGTGGGCCGCGCTACTGCGCGTGTCGGTCTCGCAGCCGTTCGTGGCGTCGCCGTCGCAGTTGGCCCAGCCGGCGTCGCAGCTCGCGACGGCGCACACCGAGGCCGCGCACGACGCCGTCGCGTGGGGCAGCGCGCACGCCTGCCCGCAGCGCCCGCAGTGGGCGGCGGTGGCGCGCGTGTCGGTCTCGCAGGCGTTGGCGGCGAGGCCGTCGCAGTCGCCGAAGCCCGCGTTGCAGGTGTACCCGCAGGAGCCCGCGGCGCACAGCGCCGTCGCGGTGGCGGCGGCGCACGCGCGCCCGCAGGCGCCGCAGGTGGCGGGCGCGCACAGCGAGGCCTCGCAGCCGTTGGCGGCGACGCCGTCGCAGTCGGCGAAGCCCGCGTTGCACACGAAGCCGCACGCGCCCGCGGCGCAGCTCGCCGTGGCGTTGGGGCGCGCGGGGCACGCGCCGTCGCAGCGGCCGCAGTGGGCGGCGTTGTTCGTCACGTTGACGCAGGCGGCGCCGCACGCGACGAGGCCCGTCGCGCAGCTCGTGGAGCAGGCGCCCGCGTTGCACACCATGCCCGCGGCGCACGCGCGCCCGCAGGCGCCGCAGTGGGCGCCGTTGCTCGTGGTGTCGACCTCGCAGCCGTTGGCCGCGGCGCCGTCGCAGTCGGCCCACCCCACGGCGCAGGCGCCCACGGCGCAGGCGCCGCGCGCGCAGGCCTGCGTCGCCACGTGGGAGAGCGCGCAGGCCGAGCCGCACGCGCCGCAGTTGGCGGGGCTGGTGAGGTCGGTCTCGCAGCCGTTGGCCACGTCGCGGTCGCAGTCGCCGGAGGCCGCGGCGCACGTGAGGCGGCACGCGCCCGCGCGGCACTCGGACGTCGCGCCGCGGGTGCTGCACGCGGCGCCGCACGCGCCGCAGTGGCGCGCGTCGGCGCCGAGGTCGACCTCGCAGCCGTTGGCGGCGCTCATGTCGCAGTCGGCGTAGCCCTGGGCGCACGTGAGGCCGCAGCGGCCCGCCGCGCAGGTGGCGGTGGCGTGGGCGCTCGCGGGGCACTGCGCGCCGCAGGCGCCGCAGTGGGCGAGGTCGGTGGCGGTGTCGACGCACGCGCCGCCGCAGCGCGTCTGCCCCGCGGGGCAGCCGACGTCGACGAGCGCCGCGTCGGTGTCGGAGGGTAGGTCGATCGTCGCATCGGACGGTAGGTCGGTCGTCGCATCGGCGGGCGCGTCGGAGAGGTCGTCGCTGAGGTCGCTGACGGCGTCGCGCGCGGCGGCGTCGGGGCGAAACCCCGGCGTCACCTCGGGGAGGCTCGACTGCACGCGCGGGACGCACCCGTCGAGGCCGCAGGTCTGGTCGGGGGTGCAGGTGCGGGCGAGGGCGCGGCAGCGGTCGGCGAGAAACACCGAGAGCAGCGTGGTGCGCTCCTCGGCGAAGGGCGCGACGGCGTAGTAGGTGAACATCGCGGCGGTCTGCGAGCCGTCGCCGCCGGGGTCGCTCACGGCGTCGACGTTGACCTCGACGGAGCGCGCCCCGTCGTTGTCGAGCGCGGCGATGCCGAGGGTGCCCGGGAGCTCGAACGACTGCCCGTTGACCGCGCGGCGCAGCGGGTACGTGAGGCGCTGGCGCACGGCGCCGCTCGCGGGGTTCTTCACCGTGATGCGCACGTGGGTGAGGGGCCCCGCGGGGCCCTGCGCCATGTCGGTGTCGACGAGCAGAACGATCTGCGTGCGGGGCGTCGTGCACGACGCGAGGAGCGCGAGCGCGAGGGGCGCGAGGGCCGCGCGCGAAGGTCGCCGGGGGGTCATCGCCAGCCTCCAACGTGAACGGCGTCGGTCACCGTGCCGAGCGTGCCCTGGTAGGGTGGCGCGAGGTCTTGCAAGAGGAACCACGCGGCCACGCCCGCGCCCGCCGCCACCGCGCTCACGCCGATCCAGAACCAGGGGCTCTCGGCCACGCCGCGGTTGCTGTTGAGCGTCGCGCGGATCGTCTGGTTCTGCCCCGCGAGGGCTTCGAAGCTCCGGCGCAGGGGGGCGTAGCCCGGGGCGCTCACGTCGAGCGAGTGCGTGCCCGCGCGCACGGTCTCTTCGACGGTGCCGAAGCCCACGGTCTGCCCGTCGATGCGCACCGTCGCGCCCGACGGCTCGGCGCGCACCGTGACCCGCGACGAGAGCACCGCCGGCACCATGCGCAGCACCACGCGCGTCGAGGCGCCGCGGGCCACCTCGACGGTGCGCGTCTCCGACGCGAAGCCCTCGGCCTCGGCGATCACCACGTGGCGCCCCGGGTCGACCTCGACGGACTCGTTGGCCCGCGCCGCGGCGCCGTCCATCATCACCCGCGCCGAGGGGGGCTCGACCTCGAGCACCATGCGCCCGAGGCCCGCGCCGAGCTCGGTCATGTAGGCGTCGACGCGCGCGGCGATCTCGGGGTTCGTCGCCGCGCCCGAGAGCCGCGTGAACTCGCGAAACGCCCCCATGGCGTCGCGGTTGCGCCCCACCGCGCGGTACGCGAGGCCGAGGTTGTACATCACCGACGCGGTGACCCGGATCTCCTGCGCGGCGCGCAGCTCGGTGATGGCATCGGCCCAGCGCTCGGCCTCGATGTACCCGACGCCCCGTTGAAAGTGCGCCCGCGCGGCCTCGCGCGCCGTGTCAGCCTCGGGCTGCGGCGCGGCCGCATCGACCGCGGCGCCCGCGTCGTCGGGGGCGACCTGCGCCGCTGCGGGGGCGACCGCGAGCAGCGCCGAGGCGGCGAGGAACCATCGTGCGGCGCGGGGCTTCATGGGGCGGGGTCGTAGTCGGTGATCGGCGCGTTCGCGTTGGGCACGGGCGGCGGCTCGTGGCGACCGTGATGCGCGGTGTGCTCGGGGGCCGCAGGCTGCGCGACGGGGGGCGGCGGTGGCGGCGGCGGCGGTGCGGGTGTAGGCGTCGGGGGCTCTTCGACGCGCTCGTCGGCGCCGTGACGGCCGTGGCGGCCGTGGCGCGTCGCGGGGGCGTGAGTCTCCGGTGCGGGCGCCGCGTCAGGGAGCTCCAGCGGCGCTGCGGGGGCCGGGCTCGCGTCGACCGTGGGCGCCGGGGGCGGCGCGGCGAGGGCGG
>CAISKJ010001443.1 GCA_903885885.1 uncultured delta proteobacterium | reverse complement strand
GACGAACACTGTTTTCTAGAACTGGGAGGAATCGCTAATTCCGCCTCTATTTTCCGTCGAAGAACGCCCTCTCAGGTCGACGCGCACGGGACCCGCGAGCACGTGGCGCACGCGCCCTTCGGTCTCCACGAGCCGCGGCTCGACGCGCTGCGCGGCCGGAACGAGCGGCAGCGCCGCGATGCGCGCGCGCTCGGCCTCGCGGGCCTGCGCGCGGGCGTGCTCGACGGCGGGCTTCACCGCGCGCGTGAACGGATGCGCGAGGTCGACACACCCCGCGAGCGCGACGAGCACGCAGAGCGCGTTGCGCTTCACGGTCACGCCGCGACCGCGACGCGGTTCGCGAGGGCCGCCACGCGCGCGGCGAGGGCCGCGGCGACGCGCCCGAGGAGCAGCGCCCCGGCCGCGACGCAGAGCTGCGAGGCGACGTCGAGCGTGAGGAGGTCGCGCGTCGTCGAGAGGCTGTACACCGCGGGGCGCGCGAGGGTGATGGCGAGCGAGAGCATCTGGCCCGCCCACCACAGGGCCCACGCCTGACCGAGCGGCGCGGGGGGCAACGAGGGCGTCTGCTCCGAGGCCTCGGCGGCGTTGTCGCGGTAGTGGCCCGACGCGTCGGCGGCGGCGCGCGGCGCGCGGGGCGTCGCGAGCGCCGCGTCGAGGCCGCGCGTGAGGTCGGAGAGCGCGCGCCAGGGCCGCCAGAGCATCACCACGGGGAGCGCGAAGCCCCACGCGGCGCGCGACGCGCTCATCGAGAGGCCCGCGACCCCGAGCTCGGGGGCGAGGGCGTACGCGAGGCGCGTGAAGCGGGCGTAGAGGGCGAGGCCCACGACGGTGGCGAGCACCACGGCGATGCCCGTGAAGAGCGCCACGCTGTCCGCAATGACGAGCGTCCGCAGGTCGACCAGGACGAGCGAACGTCCTCCCGCGAAGCGCGTCTGGTAGGCGGCGGAGGCGCCCGACGCGAGCGCGACGCCGCACAGCGCCGCGCCCCACACCGAGAGGGCCCGCGCCTGCTGGCGAAACGTTGCGACGCGCGCGGCGAGGGGGGTGCTCATCGCCGCGAGCCTACCGCAGCGCGCGCGAGGGGCGTTACGTCGAGGCGCCGCCTTACTCGTCTTCTGAGAATTCGCGGCCGACGCTGAGGGGCATCGGAAAGGTGGCCACGGTGCGCCCGTCGTCGGAGACGGCGACGAGCCGGCCGCCGCGCGCCGTGAGCCGACACGCGCCCCACAGGTCGTCGAGGGTCGAGCCGTCGTCGGTCTCCTCTTCTTCGAGGCGTCGCACACCCCACACGCGGCGCAGACACGCGGTGCCGCGCTCGCCGCGCTCGAAGGTGACGATGCGCGCAGCGGCGTACTCGGGCCCATCCCACTGCGGGCCGAGGGTGACGTCGAAGGGCGCGTCGTTGTCGCCGAGGCTCCCGTTGCGCAGCAGGTGGAGCCGCGCGCCGGTGGCGTTGCGTGCGCCGCACACCGCGGGCACATCCCCCACGGACCACGCGCCGAAGGGCTCGGTGGCACCGTCGAGCGCGAAGAGCGTGAGCGCGTCGGGCGTCGCGCGCTCGGCCGCGACGAGTCCCCAGCGCCCCGCGACCTCGCCGAGGCCGAGCACCTCGCGCAGCGACCACGCGCCCACCACCGTGCGCTGCGCGCGCACGGCGCCATCGGGCCCGAGCGCGATCGCGCGCACGAGCGAGGGCTCATGCGCGAAGACAGCGCCCGACCCGGCAGTGCGCGCGACCACCACCGCGCCGCCGTCGTCGAGCGCGAGCGCGCTGAGCGCTTCGTCGCTGCGAAGGCCGACGGCCACGCGCCGTGCGCCCGCCGCGCTGAACCAGTAGAGCGAGCGCTCCGCCGACGTGCGCGCGAAATCCTCGCCGGGGCGCACCGCCGCGACCATGAACAGCAGGCCCGCCCGCGTCGCCGCCACGACGTCCCAGCGCGCGTGCACCGACACCTCGGTAGGAGCCGTGGCTGCGACGCGCACCGTGAAGGGCCCGCGCTCGTCTTCGCCGCGCCACGCGAGCGCCACGGGATGACCCGCCGTCGCGTTGTCGGGACGCGCGACGCTCACCACCGCGGGCACGGTGGACGCGTGCGCGAAGGCGCGGCTGCGCACCGTGCCGAGGGGCGAGGCCGCGCCGCGCGGGGCCGCGGGCTGCCTGCGCCCGTCGACGCGTCCCATGGGGAGTAGGGTGACGAAGCGCGGGGGCGACCAGCGGTTCTCGGGCTCCGCCGCGCGCTCGGGCTCACACGCGTGCGTCGGCTCCGGCGCCCGCGCGTAGCTGCGCTCGTAGAGCGACTGGAACGACGCGATCAGCGGGCCCCGCGGCGCCCGCGTCGGCGCGGCGGGCGTGAGCGCGTCGTCGTCGCCGAGGCGTCGCGCGCCCTCCGACGTGTCGACGTAGAGCCCGTCGGCGCGCCCCGCGACCGACAGCGGCAGCGCCGCGCCGAGGT
>CAISKJ010001442.1 GCA_903885885.1 uncultured delta proteobacterium | reverse complement strand
GTCCTGCTCTACCGGAACATCATCGAGAGGTTTCAGGCATTTCGCCTCCGCGACGCGACCCACTACCTGCTCGGGTGGGTGTTGAAGGAGATGGGCCACGAAGACGAGGCGATCAGCTCATACAAGGGACTCGTCTGTCCTTCTCGCTTCCACTACGAATCCGAGCGTGCCTTCGACTTGTTGGCACCGCTTCAGCCTACCGACTCTCCAATCGCGTGCGGACACCTCTTCGATGTTCTCCGTGCCCGCGCCCCTCAGCTGATCTCACCGCCCGTACAAACGCAGGAGGACGGTGGCGGCGCGCCCGCTGCCAACTCCGAAGTCAACGCCGCACTTGCCGCAGCAAGTCTGACAAGCCCCAACGAACCAGCGACCATTCCGCGCGATTACCAAAATTGCGAACCCATTCGTGGTGCAAATGGTCAGCCTTCCAGATACGCAGGCGAAACCTGGTATTATATTGGCGACTTCCACTTCGACACCGCGCGAGATGATGAGGGCAACGCGCTCTCGATTGCAGCCTATCAAGCGTCGATGCGGGCGAGCGAGCGTCGGCGCACTGCCGTCAGCAGAGCAGCTACGCCTACTGCAGGTATCCAAGGCGCGATCGACGGCAATTCGCTCGTTGTAACCTCAGCAGCTGCCCGCGCTCAATTCGATCCGCAGATCGAGTATGGGCAATTCTGGTCAAAGTCGCTCTATAAAGTCGGGTGGGCGTACTTCCGGATGCAGAACGGCTATCCCCAAGCCCTCCGAAATTTCGCCTATCTTCTCGACTACTATGACTTCGCTGGTGCCGAGGCAGCAGCTGCAGGAAACCGGACTGATACAATTAAGTGGATCGGCGTTATCTTCTCGGAAAGCGATTGGGGACCTTCAATCGCTACCGATGACAGTACACGATGCCAATCTCTGGTGGAATCGGTGGCCCGACCGCCGGTAGATCCTTCGAGGCCGGCGTTTGATTGTGCTGGTATCATGCGTGTCGTTTCGCCTTTCGATGCGACACAGGTCCTCTCCCGCCGTGGACCTGGCTCTGCTGCAAGCCGGCCGACCGCCGTCCCTGGTCGTCCGACCTACATTCCTCAGGACCGGGCGTGGACTCCCGAAGCCTATCTTGAACTTGCGAACGACTACTTTCAGCAGACCAAGTATTACGAAGCTATCACGCTGTATCGGATGTTTCTGGAATTGTACCCTCTGCACTTCCAAGCTCCGCGGGTTGCGGAGAGCATCGCGATCGCATACGAACGCCAGCGTCAGTTCGACCAGGCAATCGACGAACGAGGCAGGCTCGCACAATACGTGGAAGGAACCGCGTGGTGGGCCGCGAACCCCGACCATCCTGAGGCGCAACGATACGCGGAGCAGATCGCTAGGAACTCCCTCCACGACACCGCGATCCAACACCACCAAACGGCGGGCCGACTTCGCCAAGAGGCGCTCACGCTCATTGGCCAGGCTCGCGCAGCCCAAGGTCCACAGCAGGCCGAGCTCCAGGGGCGCGCCGTCGACGCCCTTCGCAGGGCAGACCTTGAGTATGCTGCAGCCGTTCAAGCATATACACAGTTTATTGACAATTATCCCAATGACGAAGCCGCCTATGAGTTTCGCTACAACCGTGGTGACGCACTCTTTTGGGCGAAGAACTATATGGAGTCGGCCCGCGCATATGCGCAGGTGAGGGATTCCAACGAGAATGATCAATACCTTGTAGCTTCGGCCTATATGGTCGTAAAGTCGCTTGAGATGTTCTTGCGCAACCAGGCGCAGGCCCGACAGATCGATCCCTGTATTGCGATGCGGGCGGGGCTGCGCCGCGACGAAATCTTGGACGAAGCAGGGAACTCGATCCTTAACGACCA
Organism: uncultured delta proteobacterium; assembly: GCA_903885885.1. GTDB lineage: Bacteria > Myxococcota_A > Polyangia > Polyangiales > CAISKJ01. The sequence goes on along the minus strand of CAISKJ010001442.1, from coordinate 15,934 downwards.
GCAAGCGGAGCAGTGCTCGCAGGCACCCGTGAGCGACGGCCAGGTCACGCAGGCTCAGATGCCTGACGCCGTGCAACAACTGATGGACGCGAGAATTGCGTATGCCAATCGGGTTCCGCGCAATCTCGACAACGAAACCGCGCTCCGCGATGTGGTGCAGATTGACGCACAACATCCCGAGAACAATCCGCCTTATCGACCGAAGTTCGCCTACCTGAACGCAAGGACGCTCCTTCGATTCGGCCGGGTTCAAGAGGCTGAAGCGCTGTACCGCCGAATCCTCGAGGTCTATTGCGAAGATCCCACGGTTGCCGGGGCGACCTTTGCGGACTTGAACAACCTACTCGTACTTCAAAATCGCCAGGATGATCTGGAGTCGCTGGCGCGGGAGCAGTCAGGGCGCACCTGCGCCGGTGTTTCCTCTGGTACGATCGGTGACGTTCTTCGCGCTGCACAGTTTCGACACGCAATGGAACTGTACCATCAGGCGGAGCGCGCTCCCGCCGATCAATCAGCGGTTCTTTACGAGCGCGCTGCACGTGAGATGGATGATGCCGTACGCGCGAATCGGAATCATCCGCAGGCTGCGCTCGCACTTTTCTACACTGCACTTGCATATGAGCGCACCAACCGATTCGACACCGCAACGCAAACATACATTCGCATCACACAGGACTATAATTCGACACGGAATGCCGCTGGACAGGAACTCGCGGGAGAGGACTTGACGCAGCGGGTCAACATCCTCGAGCAATCCAACTTCAGAGCTGGCGTTAATCTCGAGCGCATCTTCGACTACGACAATTCAATCCGCTACTACTCGAACGTCGCGACGGACACACGCTTCAGTCCGGCGACCGATCACGACGCGCATGTTCATGACTCGCTCGCTTCTGTAGCGTTGATCACAACCAATCTCGGACGCTGGACGCAAGCGCGTCTAGCTTGGCAAAACTTCTTGCCTCGGGCCAGCGCAGGCAGGGAGCGTGCGGAGGCGGAGTTCCGTATTGCGGAAATTCCATTCCGTTCGGGTGACTGGGGCGAGGCGATTCGCTCACTGCAAGACTACATTCGCCGCGCGCCCGCCACGACCGACAACGCGCAGTACCGCGTGCAGGCTCAGTACAACATCGCTTTGGCGTATCGCAGCCAAAACAATGACGCGCAGTATCGACGTGCACTTCGCGAGGTGGCCACGGTGTTCCGTGCATCGGGGCAGCAGCCCGGTTCGGTGGCGGCGGCTTGGGCGGCAGAGGCGCTTTATCGAGATCTCGATGATCAAGTCGTGGCCTTCACTCGAGTGCAATTCCAGCGTGGTGATGCGACGGCACTTCGGCAGCAAATCCAGCGTTTTAAGGACCAGCTGCGCTCGATTGACACATCGGCTCGCGATACAATCGCACTGCGTGGGGGTGAGTACTCAATTGGGGCGCTCTCTCGTCAAGGCGAGGCTCATGAGTATCTGGCGACGCAAGAGGCCCGGCTCGGTGAACTCATCGAGTTGTCCCGTGAGGAGCAGGCACAGTTCAGTCGTGCAGAACAAGCGATCGCCCGCCTTGAAGCTCTCGCCACTAGGCTCGATCGCGCGAACCCGGACCAGGCACAACGCCTTCGTGATCAGGCACAGGAGCTTCGCGATCGCTTGCAGGCGCAACAGGATGAGCGTCGGCAGCGTGTGCAGACTGCCTTTGACGAGGAGTCGGCTGCAGAGCGGCAGTTGGCGATCATCAACTATGCGACCGCTGTAAACACGGCCCGCACTCAGAACATCCCCACGAATTTCTCGTCACGTGCGCTCGAACGTCTTCGTTCCGAGGACAACAGACCGCTTCTCGATCAGGCTCTCGCAAGGCAGCAGGTATTCCAGTATCAGCCCGGAATGTTTAACACTGAAGCCCCTGGTGCTACTATTTCCCAGAGCACGCCGATCGCGACGCCTAGGCTCGCCACTGAGTGAGGGAGACATGATGACCAAGCACTCCCGACTGTGTATCATACTGTCTCTCCTGGCCGCGCAAGCAGGATGCGCTTCAACCAGCGAGGAGCAGTCTCGGTCTGGTTCTTCGGCACACACTCCGCAGTCGAGTTCAGGTGGCGAAACGACTAATTCCCCACCGAGCAGTGCTGCTGCGATCGACGAGGGAAGTACCCCGGCTGCCCCTGTGCCCCAGGCATCTCCTCCTGCGCAGGCAGTACCGGCGGCGAGTTCGGAGCCCGCACCGATCGACAATCCGTCGCATCAGGTCTTGACAGATGCAGCCCGTGAAGCGTTTCAACGCGGGGTAGAATCAGCGCGCCAGGGACAACTCGACGCCGCACGCTCTTCGTTCGAACAAGCGCTCGCGGCCGATGCGCGTGCGCACCAGGCTGCGTACAATGCTGGCGTGATCGCAGAACGACAAGGGCAAGATTCTGCGGCGGATACGTTCTACCAACGGAGTCTGGCCATTCAGGGAGACTATGAGCTCGCGATGGTTGGGAGGGCGAGATTGCTGATTCGTCAGCGCCGACTCTCGGACGCAGTTTCGTTTGCCGCTGGTATGGCAACATCTCATCCTGAGAGCACCCGCGTTCGGGCAGAGTATGCACGATTGTTGGTGCTCAATAATCGCGCTCAAGATGCAATCGAAGAGGCGAGACGAATTCTCCGACAGGATGAGAGGAATGTGCCCGCGAAGCTTGCGGTTGCCGAGGGCTACAGAGCGCTCGGACGACTGGACCTCGCGCTTTATATCGTCAACGATTTGATCAACGGCTCTGACCCCAATCATCCCAACAACGGCGCGGGCGTTAACAATGCCGAGGTACAGCACCTTCGAGGCCTCCTCCAACTGGAGGTTGAGCGAAACGTACCTGCGGCGATAGTCTCGTTTCGTCGTGCAGTCGAAATAGATCCCGAATACGCGGAAGCCCGAAACAATCTCGGAGTACAGTTTCTTCTGGCGGGGAACTACGCCGAAGCGATCGAGCAACTCCGGGCTGCAATCGCCCTTTCACCCTCGTGGAGCAAAAGCCATCTCAACCTGGGGGATGCGTTGCGAGCTACCGCTCAATTCGAGCAAGCGATGACGGAGTTTCAGCGGGCGCAGCAACTCGAGCCTGGACTCGTCGAGGTCCACTACAATACCGGACGCCTCTACTCCGAACAAGCTCGCGGAATCGCGGGAACTGATATCGATTCGCTTCAGCGCAAGGTTCAGCTTCTACAGCAGGCCCAATCTGCCTTCACGCGATACCGGGACGTATTGGGGACGCAGTATGCCTCGAACGTACGCCGAGACGACGTCGAGGCACAACTCTCCAGGCTTCCTCAACAGATCGAGCGTGCCCAGCGTGCGCTTCAGCGTGCGCAGGCTGCCGCCCGTCGCGCTGTCCCGGCTCCTGTCGAGACGCCTCCGACAGCCCAGCCCGCGGTTTCGACACCCGCTGCTCCTTCTGCGACGCAGACCGATTCGCCTGTGACTCCAACTGAAGGTGCAGCGCCCTCCGCGTTGCCTGCCGTTACGCCGAACTAGAGTGATTCGACTGTGACTGGACTTCGTCAGGGAGAAGAGATGTCTTTCCAACACAGCATGCCGAGTCAGATCAATATCCATCGGTCCAAGTACTTTGGCGCAGTCATGATGCTCTCGCTCTGTCTTTTTGCAGAGGGAACCATCGCACAGACATCGCCGTCGGAAGGATCGGGGATTTCCGGTGCTAATTCTGCCTCGGCTGACACGACCGTACGGACAGAGAATGGTCGGCGTGTTTATGTCGCGAGCACCACGATCGAAGTTCGCGGTGAGATTCAACGCCCGTACGCCTTTTCTGTCTCTGGGCGGTCGAGCCTCGGTTACACCTATTTTGATCAACCGATTCAGTTTTTGCAGCTGATCATCGATGCCGTTCGCAGGGCGCCGTTCTGATTATTGTAACGGAGAGTTGGCTGTCCTTCAGGTTTCATTTGCAATACACACCCCTCGTGGCGAACCAGTCGAGAAGGAACCATCGCAATGACGCAGAACCAATCTCCCAAAGGAAGTCAACGCCCCGGTGCTATGACCATGGCGATGGCCGCGGCCCGTACTGCATCCGGGCCGAAGGTTCTTCGCATTGGTATCATTCAGGGTACCAAGATGACGGAGGAGCGCATCATCCGTGAACGGGACACTGTGTCCGTCGGACGGAGCGAGAAGAACTCATTCACTGTCTCCGCACAGGATCTTCCGGAGACTTTCGAGCTCTTTCCGATGTCGGCAGGCTCCTACTCCCTTCGATTCACAGATCGGATGGAGGGTCGCCTGGCGCTCGCTTCAGGTGTCAAGAGTCTCGAGGATCTGCGCAAGTCTGGAGATGCGAAGCGTGCGGGGAACGATTGGCAGATTCCCCTGACGGAGCAATCTCGCGGAAAAGTTCAGGTCGGAGAAATCACTTTTCTCTTTCAGTTCGTCGTTCCTCCTCCTGCGCAGCCGAAGCCTCAGTTGCCCGCGGCGATTCGAGCTGGATGGCTCAAGAATATCGACTGGACTTACAATGCGTGCTTTTCTTTTTTTCTGCTCATGACGATCGTTGGAGTCGCGTACGTGGAGTACGTATACGACCCGATCGTCGACGAGAACATCCTCAATGACTCTGCTTTCGTACGCCTTGTCTCGCAGCCGGCGGCGCCCGAGGAGCCGCCTCCGCCCGAGCAAAGTACGGAGGCCTCCCAAGAGCCCTCATCTCAACAAGCAGCTGCCCAACCCCAGCAACAAGCACACGCCGCTGCCCCGAGCGCAGAGCAGCAACGGGCGCGCGCGGAGCGACAGGCCAATGCCGCGACTGCGTCCGCGGAGCGCGCAGCGAATGCCGCGCTCGCGGCTCTTCAGAACAATGCGGAGTTCGCCGCACTCACCGGTGTGACGGATACAGGTCGGGGGAGCGCGCGTGATGCGCTGGCTTCGGGAGGCCTCATGGCTGGTACGGAGCGCGACCTCGCCAACCTCGGTGGAATTTCGACGGCTGCCGGCGGTGCGGGTGTACGTCGTAGCGGGTTGTCGGCTTCCGCTGGTGGTGGGCTTGGTGGCCGCCAGCTCGGTGCTGCCGGGGCGGTTGCTGGGGGAGGCGAGAATATCGGCTCGGGTGGCGAGGTCGTTCGCGAACGCGTGATTCGAGGAAGCGCTGACCTCGGTTCCGGTGATTCGATCGGTGGCGAGGGCAACATTGACGCTGGTCGCGTAGCTTCGCTCATTCGCGGCCAACTCGGTGGTATTCGGTCGTGCTACGAACGAGCGCTCCGCAACAATCCGACGCTCTCGGGGCGCCTCGAAGTGCGCTTCACGATTGGTGCAGCTGGTCGTGTAACCAGCGCATCAAGTTCGGGACTCTCGGCTGCACCTGAGGTGGGTACGTGCGTCGCGTCGCGGATTCGAGGGCTTGTATTCCCTCAACCCGAGGGGGGGAGCGTGGACTTCAGCTTCCCGTTTACGTTCGCACCTGGTAGTTGATCCCACTCGAACTGTTGCCCAAACTTTCCGTGAAATGTCTTCAATCGTTCCGCGGACATATGTTCGTCTGAACGCCGGCGGGGCGCGACGCATCAGAATGTCTCGCTTGTCGGTGCTCGAAACGGTCGTTGACAAGGCGGACGTTTGGAATATAGTGCGGCCGCCTTTGTCCGGGCCGTTCGGAAGGAAACCCTCATGAAGCGTACGCTTTCACACATCTCCCTCGGTGTACTGCTGAGCATCGGGTTCTCGTTTGGGGCTGCGCGAGCGCAATCCTCTCCGCAGGGGAGCGGTGCGGCGGAGATTCGAAGCCAGCGCGTCGCACAACTTTCGGGGCCCGATCAGCTTCGAGAGGCCGGACACGTGATCGACACCGTCACGTCGACGCGTAGGCAGGTAAGCGATCTTCTCGATCGTGCTCGACAAGAGCGCGACATTATCAAGGTCAACTGCCTCAACGACAAGTTGACTCAAATCGATGTGACCCTTCGCTCGGCGCGTGAGCATCAAGATCTCCTGCAAACCGCGGTGACGATCAACAACGACGGTCAGCGTAATCATGAGTTTCAGCTCATGACGATCTTTCGCTCACGCACTCAGAACCTCGAGAGTGAGGCTCGGGCGTGTATCGGCGAGGACACTGGGACGTTTGATCGCGACACTCGCCTGACGCTGATCGTAGATCCGAATATCGCTGAACAGGATACCACCAGTCTTACCCCAGATACGTTGCTTCCGGAGCGGCCGCTGGTAACCAGTCCGGTACTGTGACACCGGATAAGATCACTGTTTCTGGCATGACGCTTCAGGAATCCGAGGAGCAGGCATCGTGAAGAGGCGACTGGTATCGGCGGCGGTTTCTGTGCTGCTTTTCGGCGCGTCGCGAGAGGCGATCGCGCAAGGGGGCGGTTCGGGTCTCCCTTGGGCGAACACTGGCCTCGGTGATCGACAGGTCTGGCTTCAGAACCGCCAACTTCTCGAAGGGCGCGGTATTCGCACCGGTAATTTCGAGCTCCATCCTGGGGTTGGTGCGGACTTCGGTTTCGACTCTAATACATTCTACACCAGCAGTTCACTCTCCAACAGTATCAGGCCTGCGCTCCGCCTTCGCGTTACACCGACTTTCTACGTATCGACGCTTGGAGCCCAGCGTACAGCCAACTCCGACTCGCCGACGACCGCCCTTCCTACGCTGAACTTCCGCGGCGGAGTCGGTCTCGTTTACAACGAGTGGATCGGGCTGCAGTCAGGTATTAGCCTCGGTGCGCTTCGAAATCTCGGCGCTCAGGGTTCGCTGCGCTTCGATTTCTTTCCTGGACGTACCTGGCAGTTTGGGATTGGAGCTGACTTCGTCCGGCTGATCCAACCGGGCGGCCAAGATGGGTTTCTCGGAACTCCGGGAAATGCTCGAGGGCTTAACCGCAATACGCTGCTTGGCAATGTCGAGATCGCGTACGCCCCCGGTCGTGGGGTTTTTGAACTCCGGTTTGGCTACAACATTCAAGCCACTCTCTTCGACGAAATTCCTGGTAACAACTCGCTGACGCACACGGGTTTCGCGAGGATGCGTTGGAGGTTCCTCCCCAAGACGGCGCTCGTGTGGGAGGGATTTGTGGGCCGTATCGGCTATATCAATGACCCGGAGACCTATTCCGGAGGGTTGTTTAGCGCGACTCCCATGTCAACGCGTTTTGGCCTCGCCGGACTGCTGACCAATCGCGTCTCGCTGACGGTGTTGGCAGGGTATGCGGCGACGTTCTACGAATTGGGTGACAACGCTGACACCCCGATCGGCCAGGCTGAGGTACAGTGGATTATTGATGCTCGTTCTCAACTTCGCGGCGGATTCGTTCGAGACGTGCAGCAAAGCTACTTCGGTAATTACTTTATTCGCAACCGCGGGTACGCCAGCTACATGCAGAGCTTCGGCGGACGCTTCGTGCTCAATGTAGACGCGGGGGTCGGGCTCTATCAGTACGGTTATCTTACGCGTCGACGTGGTGACCCCCGAGCTGGTGTTGCTCTCTCGAGCCCTGATATCGGTGGCGACTTTGACCCGACGACGGGGCGATTTAACGCGACGCGAATCGATGGAACTGTGTTCGGCGAGTATAGAATGAACGAGATTTTCGGTATCAACGCTACTATTCGCGCTGAGACCCTTATCTCGGGCTTCAAGACTCCCCCCAATGGCACCCAGCCCATCGATTGGACGCGTGTCGAGGCGATGGTTGGAGTGCGCGCCAATTGGTGATGCGCCGACCGCTCTCGGCTCAATGTGCTAGACATTGGGTGTGAGACCTCGCGAGAGAGCCGTTGCTCGCTTCCTCCTTCCTGTCTTCATTTCATCCTGCCTTTGTTACATCTTGTATCGACATCTGGGGTGGTCGTCTCGATCGCTGACCATCGATGTTGGCAATAGCCTTTTTCTCGCGAAACTGCTGCCTTCGTTCATCGGTGGGCATCTTGAGATTGCGGATCCGAGGGCCCTCTGGTCTGTCGCGTTGGCGCCGTGGTTTGTGTTCGTGCCAATGCGGTCCTTGGCCGATCTGTCGCGCGTGCAATGTTGGACAGTCGGTATAGTTCGTACCGTTCTCGTCTTGCTGCTCGCGCTAGCGCTTGGGAGGCCGCTATCGACGGAGAATAGGTCTGAGATCTGCACGGTTTTTCTCGTCGATGTTTCAGACAGCATTTCCGACGATGCGTTGGAGTCCTTTCGCGTCCTGCTCGAGCGGGCGCTTCTTGCGCGTGGCACCAATCTAGTTCGTGCGGTGGCGTTCGCGCGACGTGCCCGCGAGGTGGCGGTGCCTGGCGAGTTGGCGCAAGGGCAGCGTCTCCCCCGTATTGCGCGCTTCGCGGCTACGGACACAGGAACGGACATCGGGGCAGGGCTGACATTGGCCTCTGGGCTTTTTCCTGCTGGGTATTTGCGCCGTATCGTTGTGCTCTCTGATGGCCTTCAGACCGACGGCGATGTGCTCTCCGAGGCGGCGCGCGCTGTTCGCTTTGGCGCACGGATCTCTGTGGTGACCTCCAAGGTGACGGTGCCAGGCGAGGTTGCCGTGCGCGCATTGGTTCTGCCAGATCGAATTCACATCAACGAACCCTTTGACGTGCGCGCTACGGTGTTCGCCAGTCACGCGCAACGCGCGACATTGGTGCTCACGCAAGGCGAGAGCCGCAACGGTCTTGACGGGAGTCGCTCACTGCTTCTTGGGCCCGGCGACAACGAGGTTCGATTTCGCTCCGTCGTTCGCGTCGCGGGCGATGTGACCTACGCGCTTCGCGTGTCGGGTGTGAGCGATGACCGTTTTGCCGAGAACAACCAGTACGTTGCGACAGCCTACGTTCCCGGGCCGCCGTCGGTGCTCTACGTCGAAGGGGATGAAGCGCACTCTCAGTACTTTCGAGGGGCGCTCTCCGGTGGGGACTTCGATCTCGAGGTGCGCTCGGCGCGTGAGGTGCCGCAGACCTTGCGCGAGTTGGAGCGCTTCGATTTTATCGTCATGTCCGATGTCGGTGCCGACAGCGTCACCCAGGGGACGCAGGCGGCGCTCGCTGGCTATGTGCGCGAGCTTGGGGGCGGCTTCATGATGGCTGGTGGCCCACGCTCATTCGGGCTCGGAGGGTGGCAAGGCGGCGAGGTCGAACGGCTTCTTCCGGTTCGCATGGAATCGGAGCGACGCCGCGAGGAGCCCTCGGTTGCGCTCTCGCTTGTGATCGATCGATCGGGGTCGATGCAAGGTAGTCCTTTGTTACTTGCTCAGTCGGCTGCGCTCGCGGCCGCCCGCGCGCTCGGTCCCGATGACCTCATTGAGGTGATCGCGTTCGATTCTGATGCCGATCGGGTGGTGCGAATGCAGTCGGCCCGCAATCGCGTGCGCATCGAGAATGAGCTCCGGCGACTTCGTTCGGGAGGGGGCACTGCAATCTTTCCGGCGATCGACGCGGCCGCGCAGGATCTTGCGGTAACGAGGGCGACGACACGCCACGTGATTCTTCTCACCGACGGTGAGGGGCAGCCCGATGAGCCGCCGCGCATTCATACCCTCATTGATGCGATGTTCGGCGACGGCGTGACGGTGAGCGTCGTGGGGCTCGGTGCGACGGTCAATCGACCTCTGCTCGAGGGATTTGCCCATCGTGGGCACGGACGGAGCTATTTTACCGCCGATGCCAACAGCCTTCCGCAGATTTTCTTGCGCGAGACGAACCTCGTTGCCCGCAGCGCGGCCGTCGAGGAGCCTGTGCAGCCGCGCGTGGTTTCGCAGGCGTCGTTTCTGAGGGAGCTCGGCGGCGCTCCGCCGATTCTTTATGGGTACGTGAGCACGCGATTGAAGCCTGAGCCCGCCCAGCTCTTGCTCGAGACTGATGGTGCGAGTCCCGAGCCTCTGCTCGCGCGTTGGCGCGTTGGGCTCGGTTGGTCGCTCGCGTGGACGAGTGATCTCAAGAATCGTTGGGCGGTCGAGTGGGTGCGCTGGCCGCGTTGGGCCCCATTCTGGACTCAGCTCGTGCGCGATCACATGCGGCAGCGGCAGCGGCATGACCTCGGCATTCGCGCGGAGATGCTCGCGGGCGTCGCGCACGTCTCGGTTGACGCGGTGACCGATCACGATCGCTTCGACAACGGTCTATCTTCCGAGCTCACGATGCGCGGGCCGCTGCCGGGTGGTGCGGAGGAGCGAGTCACGATGCGTCAGGTGGCGCCGGGACGCTACGAGGCCGATGTTCCCCTGAGTCGCTATGGGGTCTTCAGGCTTCGTGCTGTGCATCGACGCGATGGACGTGTGGTCGCGGAGAGTCGCGGCGAAGTGAACAACCCGTATCCTCGCGAGTATGCCTCGGTTGTTCCGGATGTCGCGCTGCTCGAGGCGTTGGCTCGATCTACAGGGGGAAGGGTCGACCCTTCGCCTCGTGAGGTCTGGGATAGTGGTGGCGAGGTGGTGAAGCGCGCGCGACCGCTTTGGAAGTGGCCCCTGGGCGTCGCGGTGTTCGTTCTTGTGATCGATGTGCTGATGCGCAGGGTGCGCTTGTTCGATCGGCAGTTTCGAACTCGGTAACGCTACCGTGATCTCACGTGCGCGCCCCTGTGAAATACGTGTTCACCCGTCTCGCGTCGTAGCCTCAGGATCAATGCCGGTGCAAGGACGCGGGCTACGTTGCCAGACGTTGCGCTCCCGGGTGCTGGTGGGGGGACGAGGTCTGCCACACGTGCTCCCGGTGTCGGGAAGTCGAAGGTGACCTCGACGCTACCGTCAGGGCCGACCAGCGGTCGGAGCATGGCCTCGAAGTGCACCTTCAGGAGCATGAACCACGCGGCCTGTGCGCCTGCGTTGTGACGCGTGAGTTGCTCGACCTGGTCGGCCAGCCACTCGAGCGCGCGGTTGATGCCCGGGATGCGTCGTGCCCGGTCTGTGAGGTCGCGCAGGCGATCGGGGAGCTCGGGTGCGCCCGCGTCGACGCCTACGCCCGCGTACCACGATGCGAGGGGCGTGAAGCGGTCTGCGAGGGTGAGGAACCAGTCGGGCTCACCGTCGGTGTCGAAGCGGGCGTGGGCGATCTGGGCGGCGATTTCTGCGTCGAGGGCGCTCATGCGCTCTTGCACCTCGCGCGGCGTGGCGGGGAGCTCGACCGCACCGTAGGCGGGCTGCGGGAAGGGGAGGGTCGCGCGCAGGTGCGCGAGCCATGCGTCGGCGCGCGGGTCGCTCACGGGGGCGTCGTCGTCGGGGACACGGAGGAAGTCGAGGGTGCCAGGCGCAGGGTCGGCCGCCGCGAGCGTCGGCGTTGCCGCGCCGCGAAGGGAGCGGAGCCTCGAGAGCGCGTTGAGGACCGCACGCCATAGCTTCGCGAAGGGGGTTGCCATGCGCTACTCACGGTCGAGGTCCTCGGTGTCGATGGCGCCGTTGCGTCGGAAGTCGAACTCGAGCCGGCGTGATTCGAAGTGCGCCGACAGGCCCGCCGCCGAGAGCATCGGTGACCCCTCGGGCGGCGCGAGCGTCTCGTCGATGCCCGTCGCGCGCTCGACGCGCAGGCCCGCGAGCACAACCTCGCTCGCCGTGCGTTGGAGAAAGCCGATCTGGATGCGCTTGATGCCGAGGCGTTCGCGCTCGGCCAGCGATGAAGGTGTGAAGCGCACCTGCGCGAAGGGGATGGGCGGATCGACGCTTCCCGCGGCGCTGGATCGCGGCGGGCCGCGGAAGTTCTGCCCGAGCACCGCGCGCGCGGCGAAGGGTTGCTCGTCGATCCACACGATGCTCACGGTGTCGACGGGCTTGCCGTCGCCTCGCACGATGAGTCGGTCTTCGGGCATTACGTACTGCACCCCGCGGCCCTCTTGCCGGAGGATGCCAACGTAGCGGGTGCGCTTGTGCTCATCGATGGGCTGCACCACGAGGCGACGGCCTTCGCCGGTCTTCGTGGTGAGCACGTACCCGTGCGCGAGCCCGATCGCGACGCCGAACTTCGAGAGGTCGGCGCGGGTGCCGCCGCGCTGCGACGCGTGCAGGTCGAGATAGCCGAAGCCATGCTCGGTGCCCGCGAGTTCGCGCGGCGAGAGGAAGTGCTGTGAGAGGACAGGCCGCGGCGCCTTCGCGCAGGCGTTGCGGAGGCGGTCGCACACGCCCGGGAGCTGGCTCGAGCGGCCGCTCGCGAGCACGAGCTGCACTGGCGCGTCGTCGCGGGAGAGCCAGCGCTCAGCGGTCTCGAGGGCGGGCGCGAGGACCGTCGCAGTGCACTCCTCGAGCCACGCGCGCGACGGGATGGCCGCGAGCACGCGGGCCACGTCGAGTTCGGGCAGGTACTGGTGCGCGCGCGCAGCGAGGCCGGCGCGCAGCGTGGCGTCGTCGGGCGCGGAGGGGGGACGCGAGGGCGAACTTCACCGCCTCGCCGAAGTAGAAGAAGCCCAGGGTGCGGCGTTGGCGGGCGCGCTCGGCCTCGGTGCGTCCGCCGACGGGGGCGTCGTCGTCGGCCACGAAGCGCGTACGGAGCTTGTCGACCTGATCGGGCGCGAGCGTCGCGCGGAGCCTTCGTTTGAGCTCGCGGCAGATGCGGCGGGTGATCTCGACGCCCGCGAAGGGGAGGCCGTAGAAGTCTTCGATCTCCGACACGATGCGGTCGCCGTCTTCGCGCAGGCGGAGGAGCACCAGGTCGGTCGTGCCGCCGCCGCAATCGAAGGTGAGGATGCGCACGGAGCGAGGGCCCTGCGCCTTCTCGTCGAAGCCGATGGGCTGGAACGCGTCGAGGAGGCGCGCGAGCGCGAGGGACCCGAAGCGGTGATAGAGCACCCCGAGCGACGCCGCGGTGGCCTCGTCGAGGAAGGTCACGGGGGCCTCGGGAGGGTCGGCGCAGAGGCCGCGCAGGGCGCTCTGCTCGAGGGCCTCGCGGGCCACCTGCTGCAGAGTCTCGCGGTCGCGCGCCAGGAACGCCACGGGGAAGCTCATGAGCACGGGACCGACGGCGCCGAGGGAGGCGTCGGTGCCCGTGCCGCGGACGATCTCTTTCGCTGCGAGTTCGTCGAACACGCCGTCGAGGAAGTCGCGCGCGTGCTTGGGGTTGCGGCCGAGCTGCAGCTTCGGCGCGGGCTCGAGGGTGTCGACCTCGATCCACGGCTCGCCGTCGGCGCGCTCGTCGCCTTGCGGCGCGTCCATGCGCTCGATGGCGCGGTCGATGAGGCGCAGCGCGCGCGAGCCGATGACCTGATCGGTGAGCTCGTCGAAGGGGTGCCCGAGGAGTCCGTGGGGCTGCGCGTCGCGCGGGATGAGCACGCTCGGGATGCCCGCCTCGCTCGCGCGTCGGCTCGTGGCGTCGCGACGGGCGAGCACCGACCAGCGCTCGGCGATGGGCGGCGGCATCACCGGGTTGCCCAGTGTGGTGCGCTCTTCGAACGAACGCGGCGGCGCGATGAGCTCGGCGTGCCACGCGGCGCCCTGCTGCGACACCGACACGCAGTGGAACGACCACGGGGCGAGGGGGCCCTGCACCGTGACGTCGCGCTGTCCCTCGCGCTGCGTGACGACGGAGGTCTCGTGGGTGCCGAAGTCGATCGCGACGGTGGTGCCGGTCTCGCCGGCGCGCCGCGACGCGCGCTCGGCCAGCACGACGAGGGGCGCGTCGGGCGCGGGCACGAGCGCGAGGCGCGCGGAGGCGCTGCCCAGGATCGAGTCCCACGGGGGCGTGTCGTCGTCGTAGTCTTCGTCGGCGAGCACCCATCGGTGCGGGTCGAGCACGAGCGCCTCGTCGACGCCGCCGCGCGACGCGAGGTAGCGCACGCGTCGTTCGGCTGCGCCCGCGGCGCCGACCACCAGCGCCATGCCCGCCTTGGGGGGAAGCCATGCGATCGAGAGCGCCGCCTCGAAGTTGGTGGCGTTCTTGTAGATTCGCACCGTCGCGTAGAGGCCGCGCAGCGCCTCATGGTCGGCCGCGGAGACGGTGGGCGAGCCCTTCGCGTCGGTGCGGCCTACGGCGGCGCCGAGCTCGGGGCCCGCGAGCCACGCGAGCTCGCGGCAGGCGACGCGCGTGTGACCGACGTTGGCGCCCTTCGCCTCGCTCGCGGGGAAGGTCTTCGCGTAGAGCGAGAACGCGCGCAGGTCGCCCGCCCGCGAGAAGAGTCCGCGCCGCGAGGTGGCCCCGAGCGGCACCGTGAGAATCACCGGGTTGAGCCCCGCGCGAATGCGGAGCACGCCGTTCTCGATCAGCATGGTGCCTCACCACCCTCTGCGAGGGTCTCGACGGGCGCGGCGTCGAGCTCGCGCATGAGCGCCGCGAACTGCGCCTCGATGCGCGCGTGGGCCTCGTCGAGGCCGTCGGGCAGCGGGAGGTCGCCTACCGCGCGTCGCAGCCGTCGGTAGCCTTCGGTCTTCTTCGGGTCGATGCCGAGCGTGCGCGCCGCGTAGTCTTCGCGCTCGGCCTCGCTGGCGTGGAGGAGCCAGTCGATGGCGGCCGCGATGCGCGCGAGCACGAAGTGTGTGCAGTGCACGGCGTTCGACGGCTCGTCGCCGAGGAAGCGCTCCTCTTCGTCGCGCAGGCGTCGCGTGGCCACGTCGGCGTCGAGCATGCGCTCGAGCACGGGGCGCAACTCCGCGGCCACCTCGGGGCGCCGCGTCGCCGCCTGCACCGCGGCGCAGGCCGCGCGCACGCACTCGGACACGATGACATCCCAGGTGGGGGGCGTGGCGCCGTAGGGGCGCAGGCACGCCTGACGGATGGCCGCGGGGAAGGGGACGGGCACGCCCTGACGGGGCAGCCCCTCGCGCAGGCGGTTGACGAGGGCCTCCATCGCGTCGAGGGCGGCGCGGTCGGCGCGGGGCTCGCGCGTGAGTCGCTCTTGAAGGTCGGAGAGGGCGCTGCGAGCGCGCGCGGCGAGGTCGACGAGCTCGGCGCTCTTGGCCTTGCGGAGTTCCCCTCGGTGCGCGAGGTGCAACATGAGCCGCGTGAGGAGCTCGTGGCCGCGGTCTTCGGGGTTGGCGACGGCGAGGGAGACGTCGACCATCCACTCGAGGTAGCGCCTTCGGGCCGCCGGCTCGGCTGCGCGCACGCGCGCCACGTCGTCGACCCAGCTGCGCGCGAAGAAGTGCGCGACGCGCCACGCGAAGGGCGTCTCATCGGGCATCGACGCCTCGTCGAGCGCCGCCACGATGGCCTCACGGGCGCGCGCGATGTCGGCCGCGGCGACCTCGAGCTCGGCGTCGACGTGGCGGTTCTCGAGGAGCACGAAGGGCGGCCAGGTGCGCAGGTCGTTGGGGTCGAGCGCGCCCAGGAAGGGCTCGGCGAGCGATCCCCGCAGCGGCTGGATGACCGAGCCGAACACCGACTGCGGCAGCGATTGCAGCGTGTTGAACTGTCGCTCGCTCTCGGGGCGCGAGAGATCTTTCAAGCGCTCGGCGGAGTGGCGCAGCGCCTCGCCTGCGTAGGTGAGTGCGAGGACGACGCGGCCGCGCATCTTGCCCTCGCAGCGCTCGACCCAGTGGCGCCATGGTCCGTGCAGGAGCTGGTGCCCGGGGCGAATGGCGCTCGGCTGCGAGCTGCACACGAGGAGCAGGAGGTCGAGTTCGGAGACCGCCTGACGGAACACCAGGTGGTTCTTGACGGCCTTGAGGTGGCGCGATGCGTCGGTCTCGATCTGCGGGTCGGCGCCGGGGCAGTCGACGAGGTCGAGCACCTCGAAGATGCGCGAGGCGCGCGTGTCGGGGAGCGGCCGCACGCGCAGGGTCAGCTCGCACGCGCGGAGCTGTAGCGAGCGCAGGCGCATCTCGCCCGAGCGAAGCCGCACGACGTGGTACTCGCCGCGGCGCGTCTCCTCGAGCTCGTAGTTGGCGTC
This sequence comes from uncultured delta proteobacterium, assembly GCA_903885885.1. Taxonomy (GTDB): domain Bacteria; phylum Myxococcota_A; class Polyangia; order Polyangiales; genus CAISKJ01. The sequence continues at coordinate 151 of CAISKJ010001442.1, read as the reverse complement.
GTCGGCCGTGGGGAAGCGGCACACGCGAAGCGCCTTGGCGAAATCGTCGCGGTTGCCGGGCTCGAAGGAGACGTAGAGCGATGCCGGGAACTCGTCGAGCGTGGCTGCGTCGTCGGCGGCCGCGGGCTCGCTCTCGAATGACGCGTTGTCG
>CAISKJ010001441.1 GCA_903885885.1 uncultured delta proteobacterium | reverse complement strand
CGGCGACCGCATTCGCATGCAGCGGCACGCGCTCGACCGCGAGGTGTTCATCCGTTCGATGGCTACGCGCGGCCAGCTCGGGGGCATCTCGCGCAGCACGGCCGACGCCACGCGCGTGCTCGACGCGTGGGGCGCCAAGGTGGTCATCGTCGAGACGGTGGGCGTCGGGCAGGACGAGCTCGAGATCGCGCGCCTCGCCCACACCACCGTGGTGGTGATGGCGCCGGGCATGGGCGACGAGGTGCAGGCCATCAAGGCGGGCATTCTCGAGGTGGCCGACGTGTTCTGCGTGAACAAGGCCGACCGCGACGGCGCCGACGCCACCGTGCGCGACCTCGAGATGATGATCTCGCTCGGGCACGAGATCGTGTCGGCGGGCGCGCACTCGCGGGGCCACAGCGCGGGCGCCCTCGACCTCGCGCGCGAGCAGCACCGGGCGCGGGCCGGCGAGTGGCTCGTGCCCATCGTGAAGGCCGTCGCGTCGCGGGGCGAGGGGATCGCCGACCTCGCCGCGGCCGTCGAGCAGCACCGCGCGTGGGAGGCCAGCTCGGAGCTGGGCGCCGCGCGACGTGCCGAGCGCGCCCGCGACGAGCTGCGCGTGGTGTTCAACGACCTGCTGCTCACCGCGGCGCACGACGACCTCGCAGCGCCCTTCGACGAGGCGGCGCGGGCGCTCCTCGCGCGTCGCGTCGATCCGTATACGGCCGCGTCGGAGCTCGTGGCGCGCTTTCGGCGCGGCGCCTGAGCGGGCGGAGCGTCTCTTCCGTGCGCGTTCGCAGCGTTCACTATCGCGTCTCGGCGCGCCGTCCGGAGCAGCACCTTCTCACGGTGCGGGCCACCTTCGCGGGCGACGCGCTCCCCGAGCCCCTCGTGGTGGCCATGGCCGCGTGGACGCCGGGGAGCTACCTCGTGCGCGAGTACGCGCGCCACGTCGAGGGGCTGCGCGCCACCGGCGACGGCCGCGAGGCGGGCGTGCGCAAGGTGCGCAAAGACGCCTGGGCCATCGCGCACGGCGGCGCCCGCGAGGTGGTGGTCGAGTACGCGGTCTACGCGCACGACCTCACGGTGCGCACCAGCCACGTCGACGCCACGCACGCGTACTTCAACGGCGCGGCCACGTTTGTGCGACCCGTCGATGAGCCTGGCTTCGACTGGGACGTTCTACCCAGTGATGTCGAGCTCGTGCCCGCGCTCCCGTCGTGGCGCGTGGTCACGGCGCTCGCGCCCGCGGGCGATGGGCGCTGGCGCGCCGACAGCTTTCACGACCTCGTCGATGCGCCCACCGACATGGGCGAGCACGACGTACGCACCTTCACCGTCGACGGGCGCGCGCACACCATCGCGGTGTGGGGCGCGCGCCTCGCGGGGGGCTACGACGGCGACCGCTTCGCGCGCGACGTGGCGCGCATCGTGGAGGTCGAGCGGGCCATGTTTGGGGGGCTCCCCTACGAGCGCTACGTGTTCATGGTGCACCTCGCGCCGGGGGGCCGCGGAGGCCTCGAGCACGCGCGCGGCACATCGATCATGGCGTCGCTCGACGCGTTCGAGAGCGCCGAGCGCTACACGGAGCTCCTCGCCCTGGTGGCCCACGAGTTCTTTCACCTGTGGAACGTGAAGCGCATCCGCCCCGCGGGCCTCGCGCCGATCGACTACGGGCGCGAGAACTACACGCGGCTCCTGTGGTTCTTCGAGGGCGCGACGAGCTACTTCGACTGGCGCGTGCTGTTGCGCGCGGGCCTCGTGACGCGCGCGCAGTACCTCGCGCACCTCGCCGCGCTCGCGGCGCGCCTCGACGAGGTGCCCGGACGCTTCGCGCAGACGCTCGAGGAGGCAAGCTTCGACGCCTGGGTGAAGCTCTATCGCCCCGACGAGCACACGGTGAACATTCGGCATCGACTGTCTCGTCCGTCGCGTCG
>CAISKJ010001440.1 GCA_903885885.1 uncultured delta proteobacterium | reverse complement strand
CGGCGGCGTCGGGGCTCGCGGCAGCGTCGCCGACGGGCTGGGAGACCACGGAGGGGGCGCACCCTGCGATGAAGAGTGCAATTACGATCGAGGCGTGATGGCTTCGCACGGGCGACTGTGATGCACGCGCCGCGGGTCGCGGTTCGTCGCGGTCTGGCATCGCGGCGCCCGCTCACTGCGTAGGGGCCGTCACCACGATGGGCTGCGTGTTGCCGAACTTGCGCTGCAGGTCGTTCTTGAACGCGATGAGCATCACCGCGAGCACCAGCAAGAGCCCCAGCACCGACGCGGTCTGACGGATCCACAGGGGCACCGGCCGACGGATCACGCCCTCGACGGCGAAGAACATCAGGTGCCCGCCGTCGAGCGTGGGAATGGGCAACAGGTTGATGAGCCCGAGGTTGATGCTCACCAGCGCCATGAGCCACAAGAAGCCCCAGGGGCCGTCGGACGCGGTGCTGCGCGTCACGTCGTAGATCATGATGGGCCCGCCGACGGTCTGGATCGACACGCGGCCCTGGAGCACCCGCACGATGCCCGTGCTCAAGAAGCGCATGGCCTCGGAGGTCTCGCGCATCGCGTTGCGGAGCGCGTAGCTCGTGGGCGACGGGTTCTCGATGGGCGCGTCGGCGTCGGTGGGCACCCAGTGGCCCGTTTCGAACGCGAGGCGCACGTAGCGCTGGCCAAACTCGTCGGTCCACGAGGTGGGGCGCAGCGAGAAGGCGCCCTGGCTCTCGCGCCCCTCGTGCAGAAAGCGCAGGCTGCGAAGCTGGCGCCCGCCGCCCATGATGCGCTCGTGAAAGCGCTCCCACGAGGGGGGCGCCTCGCCGTCGACGGACACCACGCGCGCCCCGCGGCGCGGGCCCATCTGGTACTCGGGCGAGTCGGGCGACACGTCGGCCACGTAGAGGTCCGCGGGCTCGATGCCCGTGCGACGGAGCACCTCGCCCGTCCCCGGCTCGGGGGTGATCTGCGCGAGGCCCGGGTCGAACACCTCGAGGTCGCAGAGCCCGCCGAGCGCGTCGGGCACCACGCGCGGACGCAGAAACCCCAGCGGAACCGTGGCCCCGCGGCTCGCCTGGAGCACGCGCTCGAGGTCGATCCACCGGCGAATGGGGTTGCCGGCGTACATGGTCACGAGGTCGAAGGTGCGCAGGCCCGACACCCACGCGGGCACGTTGGGCCCCCGCACGCCGATCACCGGCAGCGCGAAGCCCGCGGAGATGCCCGCACGGCCCACGGTCTCGGAGATGTCGAGGGGCCGCTCGATGCGCACCGACTCGGGCGTGACGCGCACCGTGAGGCTCTGATCGCCGCGCTGCACGTCGAAGCGCATCTCGCGGGCGGGCGCGGCCGAGACGGCATCGCGCACGTCTTGAAACGAGCCCACCGCGCGGCCGTCGACGGCCAGCACGCGGTCGCCGGGCATCAGGCGATTCTCCGCGGGGTAGCCCGGCACGACGGTGCCGATCACGGGCGGCGTGAGGTCGGTCTGCCCGAGAAACACCACGAAGTAGAGCAGCACCGGGAACATGAGCGACATGAGCGGCCCGGCGAGCACGATGAGAAAGCGCTTCCACAGCGCCTGCCGGTGAAACGACCGCGGCACGTCTTCGGGGGCGATGTGGTCGCTCGGGTCTTCGCCGAGCATCTTCACGAAGCCGCCCAGCGGAATGAGCGACACGCAGTAGTCGGTCTCCTGGTGCCGGTAGCCGATGACGCGCGGGCCGAAGCCCAGCGAGAATTTGAGCACCTTGACGTTGAAGATCTTCGCCCACGCGAAGTGCCCGAGCTCGTGCACGAACACGAGCCCGCCGATCAACGCCACGAAGCGCAACAGGTTCACCAGCACGGCGCGCGCGACCCTATACGACCGTGCGCCCGAAAGCGACGGCGCCCAGACGCGCCTCGGCCCCTCGGCGTTGGGCGCGTTGTAGCCCGCGCCTTCAGGCCTCAGCGTTCTCCACATTCTCGTCGGCTCGCGCGCGAGCCCCCACCCGCGCTACCGCGCGCCCCGCCCCCGCGGGAGCGCTCCGTTCGGCACACAAGTCGACCAATGATCTGATTCTACGGTGTTTCTAGTGACTGTCGCCGCGTCGACTTTCGG
>CAISKJ010001439.1 GCA_903885885.1 uncultured delta proteobacterium | reverse complement strand
CGGGCGCGATGGCCGACACCGCGACCGCAAAGGGTCGGTCGGGAAAGGCCTCGGCCGACGCCATCGCGCGCTGGCCCACGCGCAACTCGGCGAGGTTGCGCTCGTCGGGCGTCACCGAGAGCTCGAGCGCCCCGTCGCGCAGCAGCACCAGCAGCGCGCGCCCCGGGCTCACCACGTCGCCGGGCTCGACGCTGCGGTGCAGCACCACCCCCGCCGCGGGCGAGCGCACCCGCGCCTGCGCGAGGCGCGCCTCGGCCACCCGCAACGACGCCTCGGCCTGCACGCGCCCGGCCTCGGCCACGCGCCCGTCGCCGCCGCCCGCGCTCGCGCCCGTCGCGGTGATCTGCGCCGACTGCACCTGGCTGCGCGCCACGTCGACCGCGCGCTGCGCCGCCTCGAGCTCCGTGGCGGCGATGGCACCCGCACGAAACAGCGACGACTGGCGCTCCCACGTGGCCTGCGCGGCGCGGAGGTTGGCGTCGGCCTGGCGCACCGACTCGCCCGCGACGCGCGCGCTCACCACCCGCAGCTGGCCCACACGCGACGAGGCCACGAGCACGCCGGCCCGCGCCTGCGCCACCTGCGCGGCGAGCTCGGCGTCGTCGAACTCGACGAGCACCTGCCCCGCCGCCACGCGGTCGCCCTCGCGCACGGCGACGGTGCGCACGAGGCCGCCGAGGGTGCTCCCGAGGTTGACCTCGCCGGGGCTCAGCACGCGCCCGCTCGACACCACCGTCTGCACCACCTCGCGGCGCGCGGGCATCACCACCGCGACCCTGGGCCCGAGCGATCGACGCACCGCGAAGCCCACCACGCCCGCGAGGAGCGCCAGGACCACGAGGCCCTTCAGGGCGCGACCGAGCCACTTCTTCATCGCGCTCGCGGCATAGCCCAGGGGCGGCGCGAGTGTCCACGCGCACCGCGTCGAATGCCTTATTTCCGTGTGAAAATGGTGAACCGTGTTCGCGTCGCGGCCCCGCCGTCGAGGGCGCGCACGACCGACCTTACGCGCACCCCATCGGGTGGGGCCTCAGACCCCACGCGCCGCAGCGCGCGCCGGGAGTCGCTGGCTGGCGAGCACGCGGCGGTGCACCCTCGCGCTGCACGCGCCACGGAGTCCTGCGATGACCACGCACACCGTCCCACCGCTTCTGCTCGCGCTCGAGCGCGAGACCGAGCTCATGCGCGCCCCCGACGCGTGGGACCCCGAGCCGGCCTTCGCCGCCCTCGCGGCCTTCGACGATCCGCTGAGCGCGATCGTCGCGCTCAACGCGTGGCGGGCCGTGGCCCCGCGGGGTACGGCCGCCCTCATCGGCCGCATCACGCCCGCGTGGGCCGAGCGTATTGGGCGGGTCCTCTGCTGCTGGAGCCTGCAGCTCGGGGTGCCCGGTCCGCTGCGCACGGCCGTCGACGAGGCGCTCGCGCTCGCGTGGGAGACTCCCGCGGCCCCGTAGCGCCGCGACGCGGCGTCGACCGTGTTGTGCGAGCGCTACAGCGCCGGCCTGCGCGCGGCCCACGGGCGCGCGACCTCGAGCTGCCCCGCGAGGCGAAACAGCGTCGCCTCGGCGCCGAAGCGCCCCACGAACTGCACGCCCACGGGCAATCCCCCTTCGCCCCACGCGAGCGGAACGCTCATCGCGGGCTGCCCCGTCATGTTGAAGAGCATGGTGTTGGGCGTCTTCTCGAGCGAGCGCGCCGCGAGGTCGCGCAGCGCCGCGAGCAGCACCGCGCGCACCGGCGTGCGGCGCATCACGGCGAGGCCGAGGCGCTCGGCGGGCTTCAGCGCGAGCTCGCCCACGCGCGCCGGCGGGTGCGCGAGCGTGGGCGTCACGAGCACGTCGTAGCGCTCGAAGAACTCTCCCACGCGGCGCGTCGTCTGCGCGATCACCGCGCGCGCGTGCTCGAGCTCGGCGGCGCTGAGCGCCCGCGCGATCTGCCCGAGAAACCACGTCGGCGCTTCGAAGTCTTCGGCGCGCGGCGCGCGGCCCGTGAGCGCGCGCGTGCCCTCGATGGCCTCGGCGGTGCCCGCGGCGATCACCGTGAGGTACGCGAGGCGCACGGCCTCGACGTCGAAGCGCGGCGCGTCTTCGGTCACCTCGTGGCCCAGCGACGCGAGGAGCGCGGCGCCGTCGCGCGTTGCGCGCGCGCAGTCGGCGTGGGTG
>CAISKJ010001438.1 GCA_903885885.1 uncultured delta proteobacterium | reverse complement strand
CCCAGAGGAGGCCCCGCGCCTCGCGGCGGCCGCGGCGGTCGAGGGCGCGCGCGGCGTCGAGGGCGCGCTCCGGCGCGCACTGCACGAAGGCGTGGTAGCGGGGTTGGAGGCGCTCGATGCGTTCGAGGTAGGCGCGGGTGAGCGCCTCGGCGGAGACCTCGCCCGCGCGCACGAGGGCCGACTGCGCGAGGGCCGAGCGGGAGATCACGTCGCGCATGGCGGAGCGGCTCAGTGCTTGTCTTCGGCCACGGCGTACCTGCCGAAGAGGTTGACGTACTGCTCGTCGAAGCGAACGAGGGTGAGCTCGTCGAGCGTCACGCGCGTGAGCTCGGCCTCGCGGGTGCCGTTGACCTGGATGTAGTGCACCGACGCGGCCTCGTCGTCGACGCTGGCCACCTCGCCGAGCACGAAGTCGTTCTCGTCGGAGGCCTCGCACTCGAGGATGGCGAAGCGGTAGTGGGCCCGCACGCTCTCGACGACCGAGCGCCATGAGCGCAGGAGCACGGGCCGCGGGGCCGTGACGCGGTCGAGGAGCCCCTCGGCGCGCAGCACCCGTTCGAAGAAGCGCTCGGGCTCGCCGGAGCTCACGTCGGTGACGTCGCGCAGTCGCATCACCGCGTAGCCGTCGAGCGCAAACTCGTGCAGGGTGCGCACGAGCACGTAGTCGTCGCTCACCACGAGGGGAAAGCCGTTCCACACCTCGTGGGCCATGCCCGCGCGGGTGATCTGCACCTTCTCGCCGCGCTCGACCGCGCCGTGCAGCGCCTCGGCGATGGCGGCGTGGTCGACCTCGACGGCCTCGCCCTCGTCGTCGTACTCGTCGTCGCTGTGGTCGTCGTGCTCGTGTGCCATCGCGGCGCGCACTGTACACGCGGTCGCCCCGGTGTACAGTCGCGCCCTTCGATGCGCCCCCGCGAAGCCCTTCGGTACGACGTGCCCCCCGGCGTGTTCGCCGGCATCGTCGCGCTCCTGGTGGCGCTCTTCTTCCCGCTGTCGCACCGCACGCCGGCGTGGCCCACGGAGCTCGCGCACCTCACCTACGACGAGCGCGCCGTGCTCGACGCGCACCGCCGCGACCTCGCGCGCCCCGCGCCCGCGGCCGAGGCCGAGGTGATGCGCGCCTGGGCGTGGTGGTCGCGCAGCGCCGTGGCGGGCGACGGGGCGCGCCTCGCCGACGCGCGGCAGCGCTTTCAAGACGTGCTCGGCGAGGCCACGGGGCACGCGCGCGAGCCCGCCCTGGCCCTGCGCGCCCGCGCGACGGAGCGCTTCCTCGCGGCCCTCGGCGACCGCCGCGCGCCCCTCACGGAGATCGCGCGGCGCCACGGCCTCGGCCTCGACGGCCCCTGGTACGCCACCCGCGCCGCCCGCATCGCGTGGTTCGCCATGCGGTGGGAGCGCAACGCCGCGCGCACCGCCGACGACGGCCGCGTCGAGCCCCTCACCGACACGCTCCTGCGCGTCGACCCCGCGTACCAGCGCGCGTTCGTGTCGTGGGGCCTCGACGCGCGGTGCCCCGCCCTCATCGGCGCCCACGACGGGTGGTCGCTCACGGCGGCGCACACGCGCGCCTGCGCGGCGTTTCGCAACGAGCTCGTTCCCCTCGCCCGCGCGGCCGACCCGCGGTACCCCGACGACGAGGCGAGCGCGGCCATCGACGTGATGCTCGCCCTCGGCCTGCGACGCCCCGCCGGGGGCGACGACGCGCCCGTTCACGTGGTCGACGACGCGAGCAACGACGGCGACGCGCAGGCCGCGCTGGTGCGCGCGCGCGACCGCTACGCGGCCATGCTCGAGCGAGCGCGCACGCCCCGCATCGAGCGTCACTTCATGGCCGTGGTGGCCGAGCTCGGGCGCGAGTAGGCAGCGGGCTACTGCGCCGTCACGGCGACGGTGTGCGCGCCGACGCCCGCGCAGGGCACGTCGATCAAGCCCGTCGCGGCGTCGCGGGTGACGGTCACGGCGCGCCCGTCGCAGGTGACCGCGAAGGCCGCCGCGAAGTCTTCGGCCGCGGGAACGTACAGCCGCGTGGGCGCCGTGACCGCGGCGCTGCCCGTGTAGTCGAGCGTGAAGCGTCGCGCGGCGCGGTCGTAGCCGTAGCGCGTGGGGAGGCCCGCGACGGCCTCGGGGCGCACGCGCGCGAGGCGGCGGCGCATGTCGGCGCGCAGCGTCCACCGGTGCGTCACGGCGTCGTAGTCGTGCAGGCCCCAGGAGCCCTGCGACTCCTCCTTCCAGAGCCACAGGAGGGCGCTCGCCATGTAGCGCTCCTGCAGGGTCTGCTGGAGGTCGTAGTAGTCGTCGGCGCGAATGCCGCGCGGGTCGTAGCCCCACTCGGTGATGAGCAGCGGCGTGCCCCACGCGCGGGCCTCGTCGCGCGCGCTCGCCACGGAGCCCTCGAGCGTGTCGAGGGTGAAGCTCATGAGCTGCGCGGGCGTCGACACGAAGGCGAGCTGGTACGTGTGCGGCGCGTAGACGCCGCCCGCGACGGCGAAGGGCTCGGCGGGCAGCGACGACCGGTTGACGAACTGCCGCTGCGTCACGTTCGGTTCGAAGACCACGAGGTGCCCCGGGTCGGCCGCGCGCATCGCCCGCGCCGCTGCGAGGTTGACGCGCAGCACCTGCTCGTCGCTGCCGATGGGCTCGTTGTAGGTCTCGTAGCCGAGCACGGTGCGGTCGCCCGCGAAGCGCGTCGCCACGTGGGCCGCCGCGCGCGCGAATCGCTCGCGCAGCCGGTCGCCGTCGGCCCCGTCGCCGAAGAAGGTCTCGAACGCGCGCAGCACCTGCCGCGACGTGCGGCGGTCGCCGAGGTCGTTGAGCGGGCCCGCCAGGAGCCGCTCGGGCGCGGGCACGATGGCCCAGCGCGGCGCGCCGTCTTCGCCGATCTCTTTCGAGTAGGCGTCTTGATGCCAGTCGATGAGCACGTAGAGGCCCGCCTCGCGGCAGAGGGCCACCACGGCGGCCACGCGGTCGAGGTAGGCCGCGTCGAAGCCGCCCGTCTCGGTGGGCTCGACGCCCGACCACTGGATCGGCAGCCGCAGGGTGTTGAAGCCCAGCGCCCGCATGGCGCGCGCGTCGTCGATGGTGAACGCGGGGATGCTCTCGAGGGGCGCGCGCCCCATGTCGAGCGCGACGTCGAACACGCCGTCGACGCGCGCGTTGATGCCCGTGAGCACGACCGCGCGCCCCGCCTCGTCGACGAAGTGACCGCAGCGGGTGGAGAGCGGCGCGAAGGCCCCCGCGCGCTCGGTGCACGCCGCGGCGGTGGCATCGCTGGCCGCGTCGGTTGCGGCATCCGTGGAGGCGTCGGCGGGCGTCGCGGCGGGCGTCGAGCACGCGCCGACGAGGAGGAGCGCGGCGAGGAGCGGGCGCACCGTCACGCCCCCCCGTCGAGGAGGTCGAGGGCGCGGCGCGCGACGGCGCCGAGGGTCGCCACGCAGGGGTCGCACCCGTCGCCGCAGCAGCGGGGCCAGGCGTCTTCGTCTTCGTCGAGGTAGGCGTAGACGGAGGTCATGTGCGTGAGGTCGAGCCCGTGCTCCGAGCACGCGCGCGACACGGCCGAATCGATGCGCTCCGACGCGAAGCGCGACAGCAACGTGCTCATCGCGCGAACGGTAGAGCAGAGCGCGGGCGACCTCAACCCGCGCGCGAGCGGCGCCAGTCGATGCGCCACACCCCGCCCGCGCGCGACCACACGAGGGGGCGCCGCGAGGCCTCGGGGGTGTCGAGCGCGGCGTGATAGAGCTGGTCGACGCGGTGGTAGAAGCCCCGCGTGTGGGGGCTCTCGGGCCACGCGAGGCGCGCGCAGTCGAGGTGGTGGCAGAACTCGTGGACCACCGTGCTCAAGAGCGATTTGGGCGTCGACACCTTCTCGCGGATGGCCGTGCGGAGCCACACCCGGATGCGCTGCGTTTCGAAGGTGTAGTCGCCGTAGAGCTTGTAGGTGGTGACCCCCTCGCGGGTGCGGTGCGGCTGCACGTCGAGCACCACGAGGGGGGGCGCGGGCACATCGAAGTGCTCCGCGAGGGTGGCGATGAGGGCCTGCGACGCGCGCTGCACGTCGGCCATGGCGCCGCCCGTCACGGCGTCGCAGAAGTCGGCCGTCACGGGGCGCAGCGCCTCCGTCGGGGGCGGCGGGTCGAGGGTGCCCAGCGCGTCGCTCGCGAGGAAGCGCGCGCGCTCGGCCGGGTCGTCGGGCATCGCGTCGGTGATCATCGGCGCGGCGGAGTCTAGCGCGAGGCGGCGCCGCGGAGAGGCCTCGAGGCGAAGGGCGCTTAGCGCCAGCTGCGGCTCGCGCGCAATCCCGCGAGGCGAGCGTCGAGCTCGGTGGCATTGGCGCCATCAATCCAGACACGGCGCTCGTCGTCGAGGTCGATGCCCGCTGCCTCACAGAAGGCCGTGACGGCGATGCGCAGGCCCTCTTCGCGCCCCCTTTCGATGCCCTTCTCGATGCCCTTCTCGATGCCCT
>CAISKJ010001437.1 GCA_903885885.1 uncultured delta proteobacterium | reverse complement strand
AGGTGCGGGCGGTGCGCGAGGGCGACGCGCCGGGCTGGTACTTCAACAGCGGCACGTGGATCACGATGTTCGACATCGCGCCGGCCACGCTCGCCGACGAGAAGTCCTTCGAGCCCCTGTGGCGCGCGCTGCAGCACAAGACGCCGCGCGAGCTCCTCGCGATGCGCCCCTGCGTGGTGCGCCGCATGGCCACGGTGGTGCGCGTTGCGCGCGAGGGCGACGCCGTGATCGGGTCGCTGTGCGAGCCCGACGAGACGGGCGCGGCGCTGCGTGCGGTGCCCGACGCCCGCTGCGAACTTCCCGTCCGCGGCTGAAGCGCGCGAAGATCGTCGCCGATGCCCCCGATGGAGACCATCACGATGGAGCTGATTCGAGAGGGCGCCCCCGAGGGGCAGATTCTCTCGTCGCTCACGCGCTACTTCGCCCTCTGCGGCAACCAGTCGCCGGAGGCCTTCTGCGTGCCGCTCGAGCACCTCGAGTTCGTGCGCCAGCGCGAGGCCCTGCGCGCCACCCGCGACGACGACCGCAAGACGCTCTTCGACGAGCTGCGCCGCGACTCCATCGACCGCCTCGCGCGCGACATGACCCGCCTCGTCGCGTCGCTCCACAGCCTGCGCCACGAGGTCACGGCCACCCCGACGCACGCGGGCCACAACGACGCCATTCACCTCCGCCTGGTGCTCCAGCCGCTCGAGCTCGCCGCGCTCCCCATCGAGCTCGCCGACGCGCCCAACGGCCTCCCGGGCGCGGGTCAACCGCTGTGCCTGCAGAGCCAGCGCCCGGTGATCATCACGCGCGAGACGCACCGCCTCCCGCCGCGTCGCGTGCGCTGGCCGTCGGAGCCCAAGGTGCTCTTCGCGTGGGCCGCGCCGGCCGCGTCGGGCCTCCCCGCGGTGCCCTGGCAGGCGCACCTCATGGCCCTCACGCGCGCGCTCGCGCCGTGGCTCCCGTCGGCGCGCGGCGCCGAGCGGTGGCTGCGCCTCCTGCCCGACGCCACCCTCGAGGGCGTGCGCGAGCTCTGCGCCCGCGAGCAGTTCACGCACGTGCACCTTCTCTTGCACGGCGTCGAGTTCGACGGCAGCTCGCGCCTCGAGCGCCACCTCGCCCTCGCCTTCGACGATGGGACAGGGAATGTCACACCCGTCGACGGCCCGCGCCTCGCGGCGGCCCTCGCGCCCGGCGGAAGCACCTCGCCGCGGCCCACGGCGGTCACCATCGCGGCCTGCGACGCGGGCCAGGTGGGGTCGATCCTCGGCGGCGGCGCGAGCCTCGCGCACCACCTCCACGCCGAGGGGGTTCCGCTCGTGGTGGCGTCGCAACTGCCCCTGTCGTTTCGCGCGTCGGTGGTGCTCACCGAGGTGCTCTACGACGCGCTCTTGCAGGGCGACGACCCGCGCGATGCGCTGCACGCGCTCCGTCGTCGGCTCAAGGTCGAGGGCGAGCACCCGTGGGAGTGGGCCAGCGTGGTGGCCTACGCGGCCCTGCCGTCGAACCTCTCGACGCAGCTCCGACGCGTGCGCTTCGAACGCGCGAGCACGGCCATCGACCTGCGCCTCGACCGGCTCACGGGCGAGCTGCAGGGCGCCGCGAGCCCCGACGAAGAAGCCTGCGCGCAAGACCGCTCGGTGATCGACCAGCAGGTGCTGCGCCTCGAGCCCTTCACCCGCGAAGGCACCGCGAAGGAGCGCGCGAAGGCCCACGACTACCTCGGGAGCGTGGCCCTCCGATGGATCGACGTGAAGGTCGAAGAGGCCCTTAGCCTCCGCGCCGCGCGCCCCGCCGCAGCGCCGCACGGCAGCGAGCGGGCGTCGCTCACGTCGCTGGGCGTCGAGGCCGCCGCGATGCGCGCGAACGTGCACTACAACGCCCTCCGCGCGTTGCAGCCCGAGGCCTTCTGGGCCGTCAACGTTGCGAACGAGCTCGCGTGGCTCCAGGGCCAGGCCTACGACGCGGAGACGCACGCGATCGTGCGCTGGCACGCGGCCGAGGCGCGGCGATCGTCCGACGCGAAGACGCGCGCGCTCGGCGCCATCACCGAGCTCTCGCTGCTGCTCATGGAGGCGCTCGCGCCCGCGGGCCTCGCGCGCGGCGAAGAGAGCCTGCAGCGCGTGTACGAGGGCATCGTGCGCGCGGCGGGCCCGTCGAGCTACGACGCGTTTCGCGCCCAGCGCGTGGTGCGCCGCTTCGAACGCTGGTCGACGTGGCGCCACGCCGTGTACCCCTCACCGGTCACCGCGAACGCGCTCGAGGCCATGGGCGTGGGCCCCTTCGATGCGCCCCCGGCGCCCGCGAAGAGCCCCCTCGCCTCGGCCGCCACGCGCCTCCTCGACTGGAGCGGCAACGTCCAGGTGCCGGCCCGCTGGCCCCACGGCACGCGCACCCGACCGCGCTAGTCAGGGCGCCGCGCAGCGCCCCGCCACGCAACGGCCCATGCAGCAGTCGAGGTCTTGATTGCAGCTCTGATCGCGGTTCTTGCACGCGCAGCGGCCGCCCACGCAGAGCATCGCGCCGCAGCAGTCGACGCTCGAGCGGCACGCGCTGCCCGCCGTGGTGCAGCACCGCATCGCCGCGCGCAGAATGGCGCAGTGCAGCCCGCTGCAGCACTGCGCGTCGCCGCTGCAGGTGCTGGTGCTCCCGGGGCCGAAGCACGTCGCGGTAGTGGGCGCGCAGCGGCCCGTGGTGCAGGCCATGCCCGGGCAGCAGTCGGTGTTCGACGCGCAGGTCTCCGTCGCCCCGCGGCACACGCAGTAGCGCCCCGCGGCGGCGCCCGAGGCCGCGCAGGTCATCGCGCCGCAGCAGGGGTTGGCGGCCACGCCCGCGTCGGCCGTCGTGGTGGTCGCGCACTGCGAGCCCGCGGGCATGCAGCAGCGCCGCCCGGCGCCGCCCGAGGGCGTGCACAGGAGCGATCCGCAGCAGTCGGCGCTGGTGGTGCAGCCCGGGTCGCCCACGGGCCTGCAGGCCACCACGGGGCGCTGGCAGGTGCCCGCCTCGCAGGTGGTGCCGGCGCAGCACTCGGTGCTGTCGACGCAGCTGTCGCCCTCGGCCTGGCACGCGCAGCGGCCGCCCTCGCAGAGCATGTAGCCGCAGCACTCGAGGCTCGACGCGCAGGTGCCGCCGGGGCGGTGGCAGCAGCGCAGCGCGACGGCCGCGGGGCGGCAGTCGTAGTCGGTGCCGCAGCAGTCGGCGGCGGTGGCGCACACGCTCCCGGGCGCCGTGCACGCGCGGCACGTGCCGCCGCTGCAGCCGAGCGAGGCCGCGCAGGTGTTGCCTGTGCAGCACGGTTGCCCCGAGGCGCCGCAGGTGCTCATGGGCGCCACGCAGCGGCCGCCCTGGCACAGCGTCGCCGCGCCGCAGATGTCGCCGGGGCAGCACACCTGGCCGAGCGCGCCGCAGTTGGTGAGCGCGCGGCACATGCCGTTGGAACACTCGGCGCCGCGCTCGCAGGCGGTGCCGTTGCAGCACGCCTGCCCCACGGCGCCGCACGCGACGGGCTGACGGCACAGGCCGCTCGCGCAGGCGAGCCCCGCGTTGCAGGTGGCGCCGGGGCAGCACGGGGCGTCGACGGCGCCACAGGCCGCGCACGACCCGCCGGTGCACACGCTGCCCGCGGAGCACACGTCGCCCGCGCAGCAGCGCTGGCCGTTGCCGCCGCAGTTGTCGGCGCGCTCGCACACGCCGTCGGCGCACACGGCCCCGCCGCAGCACTCGCTGGCGTTCTTGCACACGCCGCCCACGTCGACGCAGCAGCGGCCGCCGTTGCAGCCGAAGTTGGAGCAGCAGTCGAGCTGATCCTGACACACGGCGCCGGCGCTGCCGCAGCAGACGCCCTGCTCGCACTCGAGGGTGCGGTTGCACGCGCGGCCGCCGCAACACGGGGTGCGCGCGCTGCCACAGCGCGGCGCCGTGCCGAGGTCGAGCGCGACGGCGTCGT
>CAISKJ010001436.1 GCA_903885885.1 uncultured delta proteobacterium | reverse complement strand
GTCGGCGGCGCGCACGCCCGACGCCATCGAGCGGGGCCTCGAGCTCGGCGCCGACGCGTACCTCATTCGCCCGGTTGACAACCGCGAGCTCGCGGCGCGAGTGCGCGCGGCCCTGCAGATTCAGCGCCTCCGCAAGGAGCTCGCGGCGCTGCGCCGAGACCAGACGGCGATGCTCGTGCACGACCTGAGGCACCCGCTGGCCAACCTCTCGATGCTCGCCGAGGTGATCGAGTCGGACGACCTTCGCCCCGAGGACCGCGTCAACGCCGCGGGCACCATTCGTCGCATGGTCGACGACCTCGGACGCCTCGTCGACTCGATTCTCACGGCCTCGCGGCTCGAGGCCGGGGTGTTCACCGTCGACCCGCGGCCGGTGGCGCTCGCGGCGCTCATCACCCCGTCGATCGAGGTGTTTCGCGCGCTCGCCCTCCGCCGCCGGGTGACGCTCGACGTGGGCGAGCTCCCCGCGGTGGCGGTGGTCGCCGACGCGGCGCGCCTCCGCCAGGTGCTCGACAACCTGCTCTCGAACGCGCTGAAGTTCACCCCCCGCGGGGGCCAGGTGCGCGTGGGCGCGCAGCACGACGGGGGCTTCGTGCGCGTGCGCGTCGACGACAGCGGCTCGGGCGTGCCCGAGGCCGAGCGCGCGGTGATCTTCGACCGCTACCGCCAGGGCGCCACGGGGCGCACCAAGGGCGGCACGGGCCTCGGGCTCGCCATCGCGGCGGGCCTCGTGGCGGCCAACGGCGGCGAGATTCGCTGCGAAGACTCGCCCCTCGGCGGCGCGTGCTTCTCGTTCACGCTCGCCCGCGCGTAGAGTCGCCGGCGCATGAACGAAGCGCCCCTCGCGGCACCGTCGCTCGGTGACCGCTCGCTGTTCCCGTCGCTCACGGCCCGCGCGTACCTCGCCCACGCGGCCATCTCGCCCCCGTCGCTCCTCGTCGAGCGCGCCGTCACGCAGGCCTTCGGCGCCTACGCGGCGCGCGGCGCGCTGGCCTTCGGCGCCACCGTAGAGCAGCGCGGGCGGCTCCGCGCCTCGCTCGCGGCGCTGCTCGGCGCCGACGTGGCGGGCGTCGGCCTGGTGCCCAACACCAGCGCGGGCGTCACCGACGTGGCGCTGTGCCTCCCGTGGCGCGAGGGCGACCGCGTGCTGCTCTTCGAGGGCGAGTTTCCCGCCAACGTGACGGCGTGGCAGCGCGCGGCGGAGCTCTTCGCGCTCGAGCTCCTGTGGCTGCCCGCCGACCTGTTTCGCACCGACCCGACGCGCGCGTTCGAAGCGCTCGCGCACACGCTCTCCAAGGGCGTGCGCCTCGTGGCGCTGAGCCAGGTGCAGTTTCAAACGGGCTTTCGCATGCCGCTGCGCGAGATCGCCGCGCGCGCCCACGCGCAGGGCGCCGAGGTCTTCGTCGACGCCATTCAGGGCCTCGGCGCCGTGCCCCTCGACGTCGCCCTCGACGGCGTCGATTACCTCACGAGCGGCTCACACAAATGGCTCATGGGCACCGAAGGGTGCGGCGTTCTCTACGTGCGCCCCGAGCTCGCCCCGGCGCTGCGCCCGCACGTCGCGGGCTGGCTCAGCCACGAGGACGCGTTTCGCTTTCTCGTCGAGGGCCCCGGGCACCTGCGCTACGACCGCCCGGTGCGCAAGCGCGCCGACCTCGTCGAGGGCGGCACCCCCAACACCCTCGGCTGCTACGCGCTCGAGGCCTCCGTAGGCGTGCTCCTCTCGCTCGGCGTCGATCGCATCTACGCCCACGCAAACGGGTACCTCGACGCGCTCGAGGCGGGCCTCGTGGCGCGCGGCTTCGAGAGCCTCCGCGCGAAGCGCCCGGAGGGTCGCTCGTGCATCCTCGGGGTGCGTCCGCCCGCGGGCGGGAGGCACAGCGCGCCGACGCTTCAGCGCGCGCTCGGCGAGCGGGGTGTGGTCACCTCGGTGCCCGACGGCGTGCTGCGCTTCGCGCCGCACTGGCCCAACGACCCGCGCGAGGTGCCCGACGTGCTCTCGGTGGTCGACGCGGTGCTGGCGACGTAGCGCTACTGCGCGCGCCACACCAGAACGCTGCGCGGGGGGAGCGTCACGGCGCCGCCCATCACGGTGGCGCCGCCGGTGGCCATGAGGTCGGTGTACATGCCCGCGGGCATGGTGACCATGCGCCCGTCGTCGGCGCGGTTGATGGCCACGATCACGTCGCGGCCGCCGGTGCAGCCGCTCATGCGGTACACCCAGGTGTCTTGCGACGACGAGAGCGTCGTGCGCGCGCCGCGGGCCACGACGGGGTTCTCGGCGCGGATGCGCGAGAGGGTCGATACGCGGGCGCGCAGCGCGATCTGCGCGGGGTTGAGCGCGCTGTCGGACCAGGGCATGGAGCGACGGTTGTCGGGGTCGCCGCCGCCCGCGAGGCCGATCTCGTCGCCGTAGTAGATCAGCGGCACGCCGGGGTTGGTGAGCATCACCGCGAAGGCGAGGCCGAGGCGCTCGTAGGGGGCCGCGTCGGTGGGCTGACGGTAGTCCATCGACCAGCCGTTGCCGGTGTTCGACCCCTGGCGGCAGTCGGTGATCTGCCGGCTCGCGAAGTGGATGGCGCGCGGGATGTCGTGGTTGCCGATGAAGGTGCTCATGAGCGACCGCTCGCCGTAGAACGTGTCGTTCGTCTGCATCCAGCCGGCGAAGCCGTCGAGGCGGCCGCCGGGGGTGAAGAGGGCCTCGCACAGCCGCGCCTTGAAGGGGAAATCGAACTGCCCGTCGAGCGCGGTGTTGGGGTCGACGAAGGAGCGCAGCACCTCGCGGCCGTCGTAGTCGAAGGTCTCGCCCACGAGGTAGAAGCGCGAGCCCATCGGGGGGGTGACGTCGCGCGTGAGGCGCGCGCGCAGGTCGGTGAGCCACGCGCGGGGGCACGTGCTTGATCGCGTCGAGGCGCAGGCCGTCGATGCCGTACTCGCGCGCCCACCACACGGCGTCGTTGACCGACCACGCGCGCGCGGCGTCGTTGGTGTAATCGAACGACGGGAGGTAGCTCGTGAAGGCGCAGCGCGTGCCCCAGCACGCGTCGTTCCACACGTCGCCGTCGGCGCAGAGGCGGAAGCGACCGCCCGCGTCGCGCACGAACCAGTCGTTGTGCGCGCGGTAGAGCCCGCTCTCGACGTCGACGTGCTTCATCACGTAGTCGAAGAGCACGCGGATGCCGTGGCCGCCCGGCGCCGTGGCCCCGTGCGCGGCCGTGACCAGCGCGCGCAGGTCGGCCGCGGTGCCGATGCGCGGCTCGACGCGCGGGGCGGGCGACGGGTTGCGCGGGTCGGTGAACACCACGTTGTCGGGCGAGGGCCAGTACCCGTGGTACGACGAGTAACGGTGCGGGTCGGCGCCGGGGTCGATGGCCGCGCCGGCCGTGTCGCGCGCTTTGTAGGGCGCCGAGATCCACAGGGCCGTGACGCCGAGGCCCGCGAGGTAGGGCACGCGCATGCGCAGGCCCGCGAGGTCGCCGCCCGCGTACTGGCCGCTCGCGCCGCGCGACGCGTCGCCGTCGGAGGCGCCGGGGACGGTCATTCTCTGTCCGTCGCTGTCATAGAAGCGATCGGTCATGGCGAAGTACATCACGGCGTCGCGCCAGTCGAAGGCCGTGAGGTCGCCGCAGCTCGCGGGGGTGGGGCCGCCGCACACGTCGAGCACGCTGTTTTCGCCGCCCTGGCCGTCGCTCACGCGCATGGTGTTGGCGGGGTCGGCGATCCATCGGGTGCCGTTGATGATGAGCTTGTACTGGTGCCTGCCGGGCGGGTCGATGCGGGTGGTGAGCGTCCATACGCCGTCGGTGCCGCGCGTCATCGGGATGGCGCCGAGCGCGGGCGTGGCGGCCCACATGACCCAGTCGCCGGAGAGCCACACGCTCGTGGCCGCCGCGTCGGTGTACCGGAACGCCACCTCGTTGCAGGGCGGCGGCGGAGGCGGCGGAGGCGGCGGAGGCGGCGGTGTCGAACCGTCAGAGGTCGCGTCGCTGTAGCCCGCGTCGGGGCGGCAGCCGCCGTCGGCGAGGAGGCCGCCGTCGCCGCACGTGACGGGCCCCGGCGGGAGCGCGCCGAGGTCGGTGACGGTGGTCACGTCTTCGACGGGCGGGAGCCCGCTGTCGAGGAGGGCCTCGGTGTTGGTCGCGCAGCTCGCGACGAGGGGGAGAACGAGGGAGAGAGAGGCGCGGAGTCGACGCGAGCGCATGGGACCGCGACGCTACCGCAAGCGAACGCCGCGCGTCTCGCGCGCGATGCCTCGACGAAGGCTACTGGCGCACGCCGGTGGTCTTCTGAGCGTCTTCGATGGCGGTGTACTCGCGCTCGAACATCACGCGCTGCTCGGTCACGATCTGGAGGTTCTTCTCGTTCATGTCGGTGGGCTCGGCGCGGCCGAGGTCCCACATCTGGCGGCCGATCTCCGAGAGCTGGTCGCAGATGTCGCTGAGGAGCTGGAGGCTGCGCGTGCGGCGGTCTTGCCCGGCGTAGTTGTCGGCGTAGAGCTTGAAGACCTCGTTGGCGGCGCCGCCGAGGTTGCCCTGCAGGTCGGCGAAGCGCGTGGTCTGCCGCGCCTTGCGGATCTCTTCGAGCTCGGTGCGGTAGGTCGCGAGGCTCTCTTCAACGATCTGAATGTTCTGGTCGTTGTAGTCGGTGCGCAGGCCCTGATCGCGCAGGGTCTTCATGCGATCTTGAATCTGCGTGAGGTTGTCGATCATGCGCTGAATGAGCGCGGGGCGGCGCGTGAGGCGCGACTTGCCCGCGAAGTGCGTGTCGTACAGCTTGAACTGCCCGTTGGCGCACTCGGCGAGGGTGCCGGCCTGCTCGTCGGTGGTGCCCATGCCGCGCGCCTCGACGATCTCGCCGCGCTCGGTGGTGTACATCTGGACGTTGTCGGCCACGAGCTTGATGTCTTCGGCGGTGCCGTGGCCCGGCGGGATGGAGGGCGCGAGCTCCTTCATCGCGTCGCCGACGCGCTCGAGGTCGTCGATCATCTCGGCGAGGAGGCCGAGGTCGCGCGTGTTGCGGGCCTTGCCGGCGAAGTGCCGGTGGTACATCGCGAACACCAGGTTGGCCTGCGTGCGGAGGGCGTCGAAGTCTTCGAAGTCGGGGCCGAGGCTCTTGACGCGCATGATCTCTTTGCGCTCGGTCTCGTAGATCTGCAGGCTCTGCTTCACCGTGTCGCGGAGCTGGCCGAACTCGGACGCGGGCACCGAGCGCTGGATGCGCTCGAGGTCGCCCTGCACGCGCTTCATGCGGCTGGTGATGTCGTTGAGCACCGAGAGGTCGCGCGTGACGCGCGATTGCCCGGCGAAGCGGGCATCGTACTCGGCGCCGATCTGGTCGATCTGGTCGCGGATCGTTCGAAGAGTCGGGGTCTGTGTCGCCATATGGGGCGCGGAGACTACTTCTTACCCCACACGGGAAGCAAACCCCACCGACGCTTCGGCGGTGCGCTTTCGTCGGGCGCGCCCGACGCGCGCTCGTACTCCTTCGCCCGCTCGCGCTCGCCGCGCTCGCCCTCGGGGCGGAAGCGAATGTTGGTGAAGCGATCGGGGTATTTGCCCTGCACGGTGGAATAAAAAGCCCTGATGCGCTCGACGTCGGCCTCGAGGTTGTCGCCGGGCACGAAGGCGTCGCCGACGCCGCCGCGCTTGCGCGCGTAGTCGAGGTAGCCGAGCGCGATGGGCACCTGCGCGCCGCGCGCCACCCAGTAGAAGCCCGACTTCCAATACGAGGTGGAGCCGCGCGTGCCCTCGGGGGCGATGACCAGCACCATGGACTCGCGCTCTTGAAACATCTGCACGAGCTGCTGCACCTGATCGAGCTTGGCGCGGCGGTCGATGGCCACGCCGCCGAGCGCGCGGAAGAACCACCCGAAGTGGCCCTCGAAGAGCGTGTGCTTGCCCGCCCAGCACGCGTCGATGCCAAGCACCCACGCGACGCCGAGGGTCACCGGGAGGTCCCAGTTCGTCGTGTGCGGCGCGGCGATGATCACGTACCGCGGCGTGGTGGGCGCGGCGCCCTCGACGTCCCACCCGAGCATGTCGAGCGTGGCGCGTCCGATCCAATACTTGAGAGACCTGCCTGCGATCTGCACTTCGGGCGTGACGCTCCTCTTCGACAACCTGCTGTCGAAAGCGCCGCGACTCTAGCCGAAGCGCCGCGCCCCTCGCGCACCAGAAATGCCTGCGTCATAAGCTTTTCTCGCAACGCGCCGCGCCACGATTGACGGAGTATGTCACCCACGGTGACCGTGTCGCTGGACAGGGGCGGTGGCTCGGATACGGTGCGCTCGAGGTTCACCCCTGTGGAAGACACCGACGTCACGCTCCGCCGCCCTGTACGCCCTGAAGACCAGAACCCGCGCCTGTGGCACGCCGATGGGTGGACCGCGCGCGTGGTGAAGAACATCGACGACGACGGCTGGGCCGTCGAGATGACGCAAGACGGCGAGTCGGAGCCGTCGCTCGTGGGCCCGTGGACGATGGGCCGCGACAAGAAGAACCCCAAGCCCCTCGATCAGACGGCCTTCGCCACGCTGGTGAAGACGGTGACCGAGGTGCTCCAGCGGCACGCGCACCAGCGGCGGGCGATGCTCCACCGCAGCACGACGGTGCCGCGCCCCGACGGGGCCGTGCGCGTCGACCTCGACGTGGTGCCCGACGAAGACGATCCGCACGCGTACCTGAGCGCGTGGGACGAGGCGGGCGAGCGCATCGCGAAGGTGCGCGTGATGCCCAACTGGAAGCTCACGCCCGAGTCGGCGCGGCGCTGGGTCGACCGCGACTACAAAGAGCCCTGAGCAGCGCTCACATGCTGGGCCGCGGGATGATGCACCCGCGGCGCGGCGGCGCGCGGTCGAGGCGGTAGAAGCCCGGCACCGACGTGATCTTGCCGATGTCGTCGGCGAACATCGTACAGATCAGGTACGCGATGGACATGAGCAGCAGCGGGAGGAACCCGAGCGAGCGCTCGTTGCGCCCCGCGCTCTTCGCCACCGGCCCGTTGTTTCGCTTCACCCGGAACTGCATCGGCTCGCGGCGAGCATCGTACCGAAGGCGCCCCGCGCGCAAGCGGGGGGAATCTTCCCGCGGCACAACACGCGACGGGAGCGTCGTTGTCACGGCGCACGCACCTGCGCGACACTCCGCGGCAGGTGGTTCAAGGTCCGTTGCGTAACTCCCCTCGCTCGCTCTCTTCGCTGTGCGCGTGCCTCGCGCTGCTGTCGCTCGCCGCGCCGTCGTCCGCGCAGCCGCGCCCCGCGCCACGCCG
>CAISKJ010001435.1 GCA_903885885.1 uncultured delta proteobacterium | reverse complement strand
TCCGGCGAACACGCGCGGGAGGCGCGAGACCAGCTCGATCGCGACCTCGGCCGCGGTCGCCCCCTGCCGCTCGGGCACGTACCCGAAGGGCGGTTCGTGGTGGTCGGTGTCGCGCCGCGAGAGGTCGTAGTAGTAGTCGCGGAGGCGCGCGCGCATCCCCATGTTCTCGTCGAGCAGCGCGGGAAACGGCGCGTCGGGAGACAGCCCCGAGAGGAGCTCGAGGTTGTGCCACGCGTCCACGAGCTGCGTGCGAACGCAGCTCGCGAAGGGCAGCGGAGGCGCCTCGGTGCACGATCCGATCGCGATGGCGACCCCGGAGCCGCGGAGCCGCGCGATCGTGCCGACGATGTCGTGCGCGCGTCGCTCGACGGCGTCGCCCCCGCGCCACACGAGGCTGTCGAGGCGCATGTCGTCGTCGAGGATCCACACCACGGCGCCGGGTCGGTGGCGCACCCAGGCGTGTGCGTACATCTGCAGCATCGTGCGCGCGAGCGCGATGCTCACGCGCCCGGCGGGCCGCTCGAAGGCCTCGCCGAAAACCCCGGCGCGCGCGTCTTCGAGCTGTTGCTCGATGGGCACCAACACGGCGTCGAGCCCCCGCGAGGCCAGCGTGGCGAGCGTGGCCCGAAGCGCGTCGAGGCCGCCGGGACCGCGATCGCCGTTCTCGAGCACGAGCACCTCGAGCGAGGCGAGGCGCGAGTCGATGCGCAGGCGCGACAGGTCGTCGAGGAGCGCCGTGAAGGCTTCATCGACAACGGGCGTGGTGATCGTCCCGACCACGAGGGGAAAGGGCGCGAACTCGCCCGCGGGTTTCTCCTGCTGCGCGAGACGGCGCGGCGCGTCGGCAGTCGGCGTCCAGCGAAAGAGCGTGTACGCACGATCGACGCAGGCGCGCCGCTCGTCGAGCGACATGTGCCGGTGGTACTTGCGATAGAACGCATCGAGCCCGCGGAGCTTGCGCTCCGAGCCCGCCTGCGAGAGGCGTGGCCGGTCCTCGTCGGCGTAGTGGCGCACAAGCGCACGCGGGAGCCGCTCGTACCGAACATCACCGAGGGCTGCGAGGCGGATGCACAGGTCGCGATCGGTCGTCGAAGCGAGCCCCTCGTCGAAGAGCCCCGCCGCGAGGAGGGTGCCAAGACGAACGAAGAGGTTCGACCCCTGGATGCCGACGTTGCGCACGAACGCGTCTCGCGCGGCGAGGCGCTCCGGCGCGGGCTGTACGAGGGCCGCTTCCCCCGTGTGACGGGTGATGTCGGTGGCCACCATGTCGACGCCGCTCTGCGCGGCGCGCCCGCTGCACGCGGCGAGGTAGTCGTCGCACCACGCGTCGTCGTCGTCGAGAGTGGCGACCATCACGCTGTCGACGTCGTCGACCTGCCGGTGAAGCCAGTCGAGGCCGACGTTCCACGCGCCGCTGGCGCCTGGCGTGCGGTCGTTCACGAGATAGCGAACGATCGGACCGCGAAGCGTCCCGACGCGCGCGGCGTCGACGATGCGGCGGTTGGCCTCGCGGTACCGCGGCTCGGAGTCGTCGACGACCACGAGGTAGTCGGGCGTGCGGGTCTGTCGCGCGACCGACGCGAGCGCGCGGTTGGCGAGCATCGACTCCCGGTTGCATGTCGCAATGACGACGGCTACCAGGGTCGCGGGCGGGGTGTGCGATGCGAGCGGGGTGTCAGGCATTGAGCAACGCGAAGCCTCCTTGCGCCCTCCTGACGCACCGAGGTGGCCCGCGCTGACAGACGGACTTCACAAGGCCATCGCGCGGACGGATTCGCCCGTGCCATCCGCCCTCTACGCCTCACTCACGGGGTGAGAATGCGCATCGGAAACCGAGGGAATGCACCCGCCGCGCTTCGAACGAGATGTTCCAGTTGTACCGCGGCGGCGGCGCGGTGGGCGAGCGCGGGTTGGAGCGCGTGTGGCGGCATCGCGGGTACTCCTGCCGCTTCTCATCGACACACGGCTGCGGAGGGCCGCGACGGAGCGCGAGCGACGGCGAGCGGTCTTCGACCCACTCGTACTCGATCGATGATGTGACGCCCTCCGCGTGAAGCTCGGCGACACGCTCCCACTCTGCGAGGCGAGGTAGCCGTCCGCCACGCAGCTCGCAGTATCGCGTAGCCTGCGTCCAGGTCACACACGCGATGGGTGCAGCAGACGAGGTCGGGCTCGCCGCACAGTTGCTCCAATCCACGGTGAGTGTGGTGTCGGCTCTTGCGCGGGCCATGTACTCCGCCGTCGAAACGGGCCGCATGTCGATGGCAAACGCCGCGATGGGCACCCGCGGAACACCGCCTGATTGCGGCCTCCCCCACTGTCTACCAGTACGCTCAGGCTGCCCGATCACGACCTCTCCGCCGGGCACGAAGCGGGTGCCGGCAGGCACGTCTGCCACCGCCGTCGCGGCGTCAGCAGATGGAAGCGAGGCATCGCCAGGGCCACTGTCGCGCACGACCTCCGCCGAGGTCGGTGATCGACTCGGTAGCTGCGCCTCGCGAGGGCTGGCGCGCACTTGCGACGGGCTCTCCTGCATGGGCCGCGCACCCGCGAGCACCATCGTCACCGCGGCTCCTCCGAGACCGCCAAGCGCCAGCAGCAGCGCCGTCATCCAGCCACGCGCCTGCGGCCGCGCAACGACCAACGGAGCGGGCGGAGTTGACGTCATCGCGCGCCCCGCGGCGCGTAACCGTTCGAGTCAGCGCAATCGACGAGCGATCCCTCGAACCCGTCGCGTAGGTTCCCGAGGTCGGGCGGCGGCTTTCGTGTGGCCGTGCGGTGCGGTTCTACTCCCCCGTCGCGTGCAACGACGTGAGCGACGACGATAACGCACCGCAAGGTTCGTTCGGCGGCAGATCGCTCCGAGTGCTGCTCCGCGCGGTCGCACCGACGCCGACCGTCGGAGCCCTGGTCGGAGGCACGTTCCCGAGGCGCTCGATGGAGGGTCTGGGATACGCTCCCGCCGGTCATGGCAAGTCGGCCTCGAGCTCCGAACTGGTCTTCACTCGAGGCAGAGGCGCGCGCCCTGCTTCGACGTCGAGAGCCTCCGACGCTCGCGCGCTTGATCGCG
>CAISKJ010001434.1 GCA_903885885.1 uncultured delta proteobacterium | reverse complement strand
GCGCTCGTCGTCGGGCTTCCACCCGTGGGCGCGCAGAAAGACCCGCAGCTTGCCGAAGGTGGCCATCGCCTCGTCGTAGTGGCCCGCCGTGGCCGTGAGGCGCTCGACGCGCCCGTCGTCGAGGCGCGCGGTCAGGCGCGCGACGCGGATGTCGCCGCTCACCTGCGTGGAGGGCATCGGGTCGCCGACGGCCTGGTGGTAGGTCACCCGCTTGATCTCGTTGCTGTCGACCTCGACGTTGAGCAACGCCGCGAGGGGCGTCTGGAGCACCACCGCGTCGTCGAAGCGCACCGTGAGCCCGCCGTCGTCGAGGTGCGCCGCGAGCGTCACGGGGCGGCGCTGCTTCGACCGCTGCGCGACGTAGACCAGCGTGGCGACGACGCCGACCGCGGCGACGGGCCACCACAGCATGCCCAGCAGCATGGAGACGACCACGCCGGTGGCCACGAGCTGATAGACCGCCCACGAGTCGCCGGCCTTGTCGGCGTCGGCCCACGGGCGCTCGAACGACCCGGGCGGCGCCTTCGCCACCGGCTCCGCGCCCTTGCGGTACGGCGTCTCGCTCACGACGACGCGCGCCCCACGCGTCGACCCCTGCGCACCAAAAGAAGGTGACCCACGGCGCAGTCGTCGCCCAATCGACGGGTCTCGTCAAGGCTCGCGCTGTGTCGCGACGAAGTGCGCCCCGTGCGTTACGCTCGCGGCCGATGCAGCGCGCGATCACGGGCTATCACCGCGACGACGCGGGCGACCTCGTGGCCGAGCTCGCGTGCGGCCACGGCGTGCACATGCGCCACCGGCCGCCGATGGTCTCGCGCCCCTGGACGCTCACCGACGAAGGCCGCGCGTCGAGGCTCGGCACCGCCGTCGCGTGCGTCCGCTGTGAGCGCTTCGAGCTCCCCGAGGGCTTCGTGGCCTACAAGCGAACGGCTATTTTTACCGAGGCCAGCGTACCCGCGGGGCTCCGCGCGGCGCACACCACGAAGGCCGGCGTGTGGGCGCAGATCCACGTCGAGGCGGGGTCGCTGCGCTACTGCGTCGAGTCTCCCGCGCTGGCGCCGCAGACGCTCACCCCCGAGGTCGTCGGCGTGGTGATCGCCGAGCGCCCGCACCGCGTCGAGCTCGTCGGCCCGGTGCGCTTCTTCGTGGAGTTCTACCGCCGTGAAGAGGCGCCCCTCGCGCGTTGACGGGGGCCGCGCGCGCTGCGACGGTGCGGCCCATGCGTACGATCACGCGCTGCGCCGCGCTCCTGTGTGTCGGGTTCATCACCGCGTGCGACGACGCGCCCCCGGCGCCCGACGCGGCCCCCGTCGATGCCCCCGCGCCCGATGCCCCCGCGCCCGACGCGCTCACCGTCGATGCGCCTGACGACGCCCTGGTCGATGCATCCGCGCCCGATGCGGCTGCGCCCGACGCGGCCCTCGTCGATGCGTCGACGACCGATGTCGCGCGCGACGGGGCCCCCGTCGACGTGAACCCGCTCGGGCTCGCGCCCGGCGTCGCCGTGACGCGCACGCTCGGGCCCATCGCGCGACCGTCGGCCTT
The DNA here is from genome assembly GCA_903885885.1 of uncultured delta proteobacterium. GTDB lineage: Bacteria > Myxococcota_A > Polyangia > Polyangiales > CAISKJ01. The sequence goes on along the minus strand of CAISKJ010001434.1, from coordinate 1,495 downwards.
CGACCTGCGCGTCGCCAGCCGCGACCTCGACTACGGCCTCAACCTCGCGACGCAGACCTACACCGTGCGGCTCCCCGCGCGCTTCGACCCGACCGACGCGTCGCGGCGCTACGGGATCGTCACGTACATCGACGCGGGCGACGCGCACGTGTTTCCCGCGAGCTACGCGGCCTCGCTCGACGCGCGCGACATCGTCTGGGTCGGCGCGCAGGGCGTCGGCAACGCGCAGCCCTTTCCGCGGCGCATGGGCGCGGCGCTCCTCGGCGCGCTGCGCATGATCGAGCTGTACCCCATTGATCCGGCGCGCGTGTACGTGTCAGGGCTCTCGGGCGGGAGCCGCGCCGCGTCGGTGCTCGGCTACCTCCGACAAGACGTGTTCCGCGGCTTCATCGGGCGCGTGGGCGCGTACATGCCCGCGGCGATTCCGGGGTGGCAGACGGCGGGGACCTCGGCCGCCGACCTCGACGCCAACTACGAGCTCATCGGCACCGCGGCCTCGCCCGCGGTCGCGCTGCCGGTGCACTTTCGCTCGGCCCTGATGACCCAGTACGGCGACTTTCGTCGCGCCGAGATCACCGCGATCTATCGCTACGGGCACCTCAACCACGGCAACACGGTGCGACTCATTACGCGGCCCGGCGGGCACGCCGACGAGGTCGCGCCGAGCTTCGAAGACGCCCTCGCGTACCTCTACGCCCCGACGGTCGACCTCGTGTGGGACCGCTTCGAAGACGCCGACCTCGGCGCCAACGCCGACCCCGGTCGCACCGCGGCGGGCACCGGCTTCGTCACCCGTCGCGGCGCCGCGCGCGAGGAGCGCTACGCCTACAACGGCGCGTCGATGGGCGTGCTTCGGCTCGCGGGCGACGGCGCCGAGGTGGAGGCGCGCGAGACCTTCGCGTGGCGCGACGCGGCGGGCATCACGCTCGACGCGCGGCTCCGCGCCGAGACCGCCGCGGGTCGCAACCAGCGCATCGGGATGCACATCGTCCCCGCGGGCACCGCGCCCGCCGACGCCGAGCCCGGCGTGCACGTGTACTGGGGCTACGGCGAGCCGTCGCGCATCGAGCTCGTGGGCGCCGACCGCGCGCGCCACACGCTCGCCACCTGGACCTTCGCGGGCCCGCACCCGATGGCCATGGCGACGACCGTGACGTCACCGCAGGCGGGCGAAGGCACCGTGCCCGAGAGGGCCTTCTGGAACGCCGCCGCCGCGCCCGACGCCGCGGGCGCCACGCTGCGCTTTCGCGGCGAAGACGTGCGCCTCGTGCTCGGGAGCGTCGGGTTTCAGCTCACCTTCAACCGCCCCGCGAGCGGGCTCACGACGCCCTACGCGGGGAGCGTCGTGCTGCAGTCGGCGGCCGACGGCGAGGCGCTCCCGGTGGTGCTGCAGGGCTTCTGGTCGAGCGTCGAGACGGCCACGGTGGCGGCCCTCCCCGCGGGCCGTTGGCGCGTGGTGTTCACCAACGCGTCGGTCACGGCGGCGAGCCCCGCG